>JAJYSF010000202.1 GCA_021793715.1 Actinomycetes bacterium | reverse complement strand
CGCAGGTGGTCGCGTACCTCGGCACCCTCCGGGCTGAGCGGGGTGCGCACGAGGAGGATGGTCGTGACGATGAACGTCAGAATCCCGAAGAAGAGGAGGATGGTCGGCAGGGCGGGGTGCACGTGCGTCACGAGCGCGATGATGCCGAAGATGACCGCACCGGCGCCGACGACAGCACCGGCGAGGATCGGCCAGGCGACCGCGCCCGTCGGCGGCTTGCGATACCAGGGCTTGATGTTGCGGCTCGCCGTGGAGATCACCGCCTGCGCGACTTTCGCGAACCGGTTGTTGGTGCGCCCGAACGTGAAGGTGGCGCCGGGCTGCAGCTGCGGGAACAGGCCCGTGAGCACCGCTCGGCCGTTCTCGTCGGCCCGGCCCGGATCCAGCAGCTGGGCATAGAACTGGGTGCCGCCCCTCAGGAAGCTGCGCTTCTCTCCCTCGACGATGCGCACGGATCCGGCGACCGCCTGCTCGAGGATCTCCGCGGGGATCGCCTGCGCCTTCTTGCCCAGCAGCACGGCCGACCGGATGGCGTCCCAGCCACGAGGCGGGCCGAACTCGGGGATGATCGTCGGTCGTCCCGGCGAGTCCCGCAGGTGGCGGGAGCGCATGATGCTCGCCCACACGAGCACACCGATGCCGAGCACCGCGAAGCCGATCTGCGCGATCGCCCACCCCGACGCGAACGGCGAGGCGTCGAACTCCGTGAAGGTGTCGCGTTCGAACCCGATGCCGACCGTCATCACGCCGTACGGGTCGATCCCGGTTGCCTCCGCGGTGAAGACGGTGCGTCCCTCCGCATCCTGCGACCGGAGGATGCTGCACTGGTCGGTCGCACCGGCTGCGCCGGCGTAGCACGCCGCGTCGTCGGTCAGGGCTCCCTCGAGCGTCGGGTCGACGCGAACCTCGGCGGTGATGCGGTCGAAGGCCTGTGCCCACTCTTCGCCGTTGACGTCCCAGTAGAACTCGTCGAGCCCGTTGTCCATCGTGCTCGCGACGTTCTCGAGCGTGTACGTGAAGACGTACGTCTGCGGGCCGTGCACGTACTCTCCCGCGTCGGAGGTGATCGAGTAGTATCCGTCCTCCGTCTCGGTCGAGGCCGGTCGCGGCGTTCCCGTCTCATCGGTGACGGACACGAGGTCGGGCTTGAGCGGCTGACCGAACGACGACGTCGGGATCGCCCGTCGCATGCCCCGGTTCTGATCGTGCTCCGGGAACTGCGCGACGAACGTCTCGGTCACGGTCGCGACCGCGGCACCGTCCTCGTTCTGCGACAGCTCGTAGACGACGTCCAGGCTCGAGAAGGTGAAATCATCGACGTCCGCGGCCGCGGGCGCTGCCGCCACGAGCGCGATGAGTGCCGAGAGGCCGACTCCAGAGAGGATTCTTGCGATTCGACGCATGAATTCACCCTATGCGCGTGACCGCCGCATCATGTCATCCGGAGTCGCGCATCACGTCGATGTCGTCGGCGAGCTCGTCGATGATCATCGAGTCGTCGTCGACGCTGCGGTTGCGGTATGCCTGTCGTCCAACCATATGTGCGGCGAGCGGGGCCGACGCCATCTGGATGACGATGATCGGGACGATGAAGGCGAGCGCCGCCCACGAGCGCAGGCCCACGGCCACCGCGATCGCGATGATGAGCATCCCCAGCACCTGGGGCTTCGTGGCGGCGTGGAGGCGCGTGACGACATCCGGGAACCGCAGCAAGCCGATCGACGCCGTGAGACAGAGGATCGCGCCGAGGAGCACGAGCACGAGCGCGACGATGTCGAGGATCATCGCTCCCCCCTCTCCTGGGCGCGGTCGCGGCGCGCGACGAAGCGCGCGACGGCGATCGTGCCGAGCACGCCCGTACCGGCGATGACGAGCATCGCCGGCAACGTATACATGTGCTGATTGATGACGGCCTCCGCGCCCATGATGCAGAGCACCTCCGTGAGCAGCACGTCGCTCGCAACCGCGCGGTCGAGGATCGACGGGCCCTTGATCATCCGGATGATGGCGAGGATCGCGGCGACGGCGAAGACAGTGCCGATCGCGGTGATGAGGATCGTCTCGGTCATGACACGCCACCTCCGCGCGGGCGCTCGGCCCCGACCCGTATCCGGCGCTCGACGAACGTCTCGCCACCCGCCCGCACGGTCGCGAGCGCGGAGCGCGACCCGACGGCACGCACGATCCGCGCCTCCCAACGCAGCGCCCCCTCGCGGATCCCGACGAGCCCGCGCGCCGAGGTCACCCCGATCACGTGCAGGAAGAGCACGCGGTTGCGGCGATCGGACTCAATGACCGTGCTGCCGGGAACGAGCGAGAGCGCAACGCCGACGTGCGTCATGATGAGGTCGTCATCGATGCGCAGGGGCACGCGCACGATCGCGGAGGTCGGCACACCGGGTGTGATCGCCTGCCACGCGACCTGCAGTGCCCCCGAGATCAGCTCGAGAACGAACTGGAGGAGCGCGACGACCAGCCACCACAGGTTCACGCGGCCCGACAGCTCGGCCGCAGGCAGCCGGAAGGCGTTCGTGACGAAGACCGCGACGGCGATCCCTGTGACGAGGGCGAGCACCGTGAATTGGCCCCACAGGAGCATCCAGAGCACGACGAGCCATACGAAGAACGGCAGCTGCGTCCACAGGTGGTGGAACGATTCGCGCGGGCTCATGAGTCCTGCTCCACGTCGACGAGCTGAACAAGCGAGATGGGTTCGAGCAGCGCGTCGCCGACGCGCTGACACACATCGTAGATCGGCCCCGCGAACACGGTCAGGGCGAGGCTCGCGACGACCATGCCGATCGTGGCGCCCGACATGACGCGAGGAATCTCACGGCGCCGGGTCTGGTGGTCGGCCGCCGGCGCATCGGTGAGGTGGCCGAAGCGGTCGACGGTCTCCGCGGTCTCCTCCTTCACGCGCCAGAACGCGAGGTTCCACGCGCGCATGAGTGCGTAGAGCGTGAGGAGCGAGGTCACCACGCCCGCCCCGATCGATACCCACATGATGGGGGTGCCGACGTCGGCGGCTGCATCGAACAGCGCCACCTTGCCGATGAAGCCGGAGAACGGCGGCAGGCCGCCGAGGTTGAGCGCCGGGATGAAGTAGAGCCCGGCGATGAGCGGCGACGCCGTGAGCAGACCCTTGACGCGCACGATCGACGTGGATCCCGCGTAGCGCTCGATCAGCCCCACCGCGAGGAACAGCGTCGTCTGCACCACGATGTGGTGGATGATGTAATACACCGTCGCGCCGACCGCGGCCTCCGTCGCGATCGCGATGCCGAAGATCATGTAGCCGACGTGACTGACGAGCGTGAACGAGAGGATCCGTTTCAGCTCCGCCTGCGCGATCGCGCCGAGGATGCCCGCGATCATCGTCGCGACCGCGGCGATCGCGAGGGGCAGATTGAGGTCGCTCACCCCGAACAGCTGCGTCTCGGTTCGGATGATCGCGTAGACGCCGACCTTCGTGAGCAGGCCTGCGAACACCGCCGTGACGGGCGCGGGCGCGGTCGGGTACGAGTCCGGCAGCCAGAAGGACAGCGGGAACACGGCGGCCTTGATCGCGAACCCGAGCAGCAGCATGATGTGCAGCACCATCTGCACGTCCGGTGGGAT
>JAJYSF010000201.1 GCA_021793715.1 Actinomycetes bacterium | reverse complement strand
GGCGTCGTATCCGCGAAGGCAGTCGTCGGCAGCATCGCCACGATCACGCCCGCGATGACGGCGAACGCGAACGCGATCCGTCCCCTCCGGGCAGACTCGTAGCCGATTCTGATGCGACGCATGATGCTTAGTGTGACAGATGTGACTGGTTTGCAACACCCGAAGTTCGACTCTTCCGGCGCGTCGCGCGCCGCGTTGCGCCATCAATTAGGTAACGAGAAACTGATCCGAGTTCAGTCGCGACGTCGGAACATGCGTCCGCGACGCCGTGATCGCTCGATCGGGGCGGCGGGCAGGTCGAGCGACGCGAGATAGGCGAATCCGTCCGCCTCCGTCCGCTCGTCCCGAGCGATCGCACGGGCGAGAGACACCTTGCCCGTGGCCGCCACGCGCGCGACCACGGGCACGTCATGCATATTGGCCGACGCGCGTCTCAGCGCGCGCGAAACTCGCCGGTCGGTCTCGCCGTGGGGCGCGCACTCGATGAGGTATCGCACCGTCATCGTTCCGATCTCGTCTGCGGCCGGCCGCGCCTCCGACGAACACCTTTCCAGCAGGTGCGTCAACGCGGCGGGCTGATCGGCAACGAGCTCCTCGACGCGGAGCAGCGCCTGCGCCGCGCTGGCCGAAACATCCTGACCGACCGACCGCGTCACCGCGTCGCGCACAGCGGCCGAGGCGTGCCGAAGGCTCTCGTAGTCGCGCGAGTCCTCCGGGCCGCGCGCGATCCCACCGCGCCACAGATCCCGCGGGAACGCCGCGTCGATCGCGTCGAGGTCCACGATCGGAGGCGGCACGGGACCGAGTTCCAGCGCCTCCTCGTGCGTGGCAGCGAATCGCACGTCGGCGCGCCCCGTCCCGGCGTAGTAGTCGAGATACTTCAGTGGGTGCTCGGCCGCAGGGACGAGCGGCCGCGACGGGATGCCGTATGCGTCGGCAAGTACGAGCGCGTGCAGGGAACTGGCCACGACGAAACCGCTCCCGGCGATGCGCGCCGCGATCTCGCGGGGCTCGCCGACAGGGCTGAGGACATCCTCACCCGGCACGCGATCGAGCTCGTTGAGGTTCGGGACGACGGTCAATCCGCCGGCCCCGTTCGCGGTCACCTCCGGGAACAACCGCGGAAACAGAAGGGCCGGATCTCCGTACACCTCGGGGGCGCGCACACCGTGCCCGAGGAGCACCGCGCGGGTCAACGGCCCGCGCACGGAGCGCACGTCCAGTGGGTATCGCACGCGCTGACGCACCTTGCCGTTGATTCCCGCGCCCCACACGACATCGCCGGGCGAGGCGAACTGCAGCACGCTTCCGACCGAGAGCAGGCGCGCCGAGCCCTCCTGTCGCGGAGCCGCGCTGAGCAGCGCGCGCACGAGCAACGGTCCGATCTCGTCGCCGAAGTTCCTCGGCGCATCCGGCGCGTCTGGCGTCCAATGCGGCACGCGAACGCCGTCGATCAACTCGTCGGGAAAGGCCACGAAGCTTCTCCTGGGGTCGTCATGAGCGGCAGGGTGAGAAACCCGCACACCCCAGGGCCATCATCGCGACAGCTGCGCGGGCGCCGCAAGGCGCGCGCCGGTTTCCCTCCCGAGCCTCCTATCATGTGGGCATGCGTTCCGGCCCCCAGCTGCTCGTCTTTCCCGCCTATCTGAACAACGCGTTTCTCAACCTTCTCCAACTGGCTCCGGCAGCTGGCGGCTTCCAGATCCGCGGTGCGCACACGTACGACGACCTCATGCGCGGACTCGCCGACCTGGGGCATGGCGACATCGTGCACCTGCACTGGACGACGCCGATCGCGCAGCAGGCTCAGTCGCACGCCGATGCGCTCCGCCGCGTGCGCCGCCTGGAGCGTGCGCTCCGAGGCGTCCGCTCGCGCGGCGGGAAGCTCGTGTGGACCGTGCACAACCGGCTGCCCCATGAGCTCACGTTCCGCGAGCTCGAGATTCGGCTGCTGCGCGTCATCGCCGACTCGGCCGACGCGGTCCACATCATGGCACCGCACACGCCCGAGGCGATCGGCGACGTCGTCTCGCTCGACCCACGATGCATCCGGCAGATCCCGCACCCCAGCTACGAGGGGGTGTACGACACGTCGGTCACGCGGAGCGATGCGCGTGCCTCATTCGGCCTGACGGACGGCGACACCGCGGCGCTGTTCCTCGGCCAGATCCGCCCGTACAAGGGCGTCGCCGCGCTCGCCGACGCGGCCGCCGAAGCCGACACACGTCGCAAGAACGACCTCGTGCTGATGCTGGCCGGCGCGGTCAAGGAGATGTCGCGCGCCGATTTCGCGGCATCGCTGCCGAGCGGAGTGCGTACGGTGACGCAGCTCGCTTTCGTGGCGGACGCCGACATCGCGCGTTGGTTCCGCGCCGCCGACGTTGCCTGCTTCCCCTACCGCGCGATCCTCAACTCCGGCAGCGTCCATCTCGCGGCCACGTTCCGCGTCCCCGTGATCCTGCCCGCGGATCCGGGCCTGCGCGCGCAGTTCGGCGATCAACGCTGGGTGGCGTTCTTCGACCCCGAGGATCCCGCAGGATCCATCGCCGAGCTGCTCGCCACGGATCCGTTCGCGTCGGTGACCGACGCCGACTTCGACGACTTCCTCGCGCCGATCTCCCCGTGGGACGTCTCGCGCGCCTACGCCGAGCTCCTCGCGGAGCTCAGCGCCGCCTGAGCTCGATCAGGGCAGGAGCCGGCGGATGCCGCGGACAAGCCAGTGGCGTCGGCGGCGCACCACGAGGATCCGGTCGACGACGTCGTAGAGGAACGCGTCACGCCGCGAGTACGGCGGTAACTCGAACGCTGCGTCGATGTTGGTGATGGTGTCTCCGGCGACGACGACCGGCGTGAGAGGGCGATGCAACGGCAACGACGCGGCCGGGAAGGCGGCCGACCAGCTGCGCACGCCGTCGTCTGCCGTACGCCAGGTGACGTTCGCCGCGTCGATCACGCGCCCCTCCCCCGCGGCGAGCGCGGCCTCGCCGTCGAACAGCGCGGGCCGAAGGTCGCCCGCCACGGACGCCGCGTCGGCGGAGACGGTTCCCTCGATGACGAGGAGGTCGCCACCCGAGACGCGGTCCACCCGAGCGCCGATGCGCGCCCGCGTCTCGCGGCGCGCCGCGTCGCCCGATGGCTCCTGCCATGCGTCGACCGCGAACAGACGCGCGCGCTCGCCGAGCACGTCACGGGCGTCCTCGAGGAGCTGCCGCCACTCGGATTCGGCAGCACGCGGCTGCGCCAGCTGGCGCGAGAGGCGCTCCAGGACGAGTGCGCGCTCCTCCGCGCTCCCGACGGAGCCCGCCATGAGAAGCGCTCGCCACGTGGCGACGAGGTCTGCGCGCTCTTCCGTGACATCGGTGCCCTCGGGGTGACCGCCCGCGACGCGAGCGACGGCGTGCCCCGCATCGAACTCCCCGCGGGCCGCCAGCTCGAGGGCGGCGCGGCGCAGCGGACCGACCGCGTCGGGGGCGGGGACAGCTTCGAGCAGCGCGTGCACGGACGCCGCGACCTCGTCGTCGGCCGCCGACGGAGCCTCCCAGGCGAGCAGGTATCGGTTCACGGCGACGAAGCCGTCGCGATCCCACACGAGGTCGGCGTACACCTCCTCGAGCGCCGGG
>JAJYSF010000200.1 GCA_021793715.1 Actinomycetes bacterium | reverse complement strand
AGCTCCCGCTCATCGGCGACATGGCGGAGAAGTGGGCCGCGAAGTAACCGGGCGACGCGGCGAACGTCTCGCCCTTAGATCTGCAGAACCGCTCGCGCGATCAGGAAGTACACGACCAGGCCCGTCGCGTCGACGAACGTGGTGATGAACGGGTTCGAGAAGACGGCCGGGTCGACCCGGAGCACCCGCGCGACGATCGGCATGATGCCGCCGATCGTCGCCGCCATCGAACACACCGCGAGCAGCGTCACCCCGATGACGAGACCGATTCCCGGCTCGTAGACCAGCGCGGTGATCGCGCCGCCGAGCGCTCCCAGCAGAGACCCGAGCGCGATCCCCACGCAGAGCTCGCGGACGAGTACACGACCCACGTCGCGGGGGCGGACATCATTGAGAGCGAGTGCCCGCGTGACCGTCGTGGCGGCCTGATTGCCCGTGTTGCCGCCCGTGCCGATCAGCAGCGGCACGAACCAGGCGAGCACGGTGACCTGCTCAAGCGTCTCTTCGAATATCGACAGCACCTGAACGGTGAGCGTCGCACCCACCGCCAGGACGAGGAGCCATACGACGCGCGAGGAGAAGAGCGCACGCAGCGGCGTCGCGAGGTACGGGCGACGAAGGGGTTCCACTCCGCCCTGCCGCGCCGAGTCCTCGGTCTCCTCGTCCTCCAGGACCCGCACCGCATCGTCGATCGTGAGCATGCCGACGAGACGCGATTCGTTGTCGACGATGGGCAGCGCGAGCACGCCGAGACCGGTGCACTCGCGTGCCGCGGCCTCCGCATCGTCGTACGCGGTCGCCGTCTCCGTGCGTCCCATGATCTCCGACACATGCGCGCCTGGGTCAGCGCTCAGCAGATCACGCAGGCCCACGACGCCGACTACGCGGCGCTTCTCATCGAGCACCGGCAGGGTGTAGACCGTCTCGGCTTGCTCGAGGCCTGCACGCACACGTCGCATGGATTCTTCGACCGTGTGGTCTGCCCTGACGGACACGTACTCCGGCGTCATGCGCCGACCGACGGACCCGCTCGGATAGCCAAGCAGTTCGGCCGTCAGCTCCCGGTCCTTGGTCCGCAGCCCGCGAAGCAGCCGAGTGGCGAGAGCAGCGGGCAACTCGTCAACGAGCCGCACGCGATCGTCGGGATCGAGATCGGAGAAGATGGAGACGACCTCGGCGTCCTGGAGGCCGAGAACCAGATCGCCCTGGGACCTCGGCGCCAGCCGCTCGAACACGTCGATGGCCTTCTCCTTCGGCAGCAGCCGGTACACCACGGCGCGCTGCTTGACGGGAAGGCGGTCCAGCAGCGCGGTCATCTGGTCCGTGCTCACCGCGCCGACAGCATCGCCGATCGCGGTGAGGTCTCGGTCGCGAAGCCGGGGCTGGATCACGTCGATGAGTTCAGTGATGTCGGCAGCGGGAGGGGTCGTCATGGCGAGGGTCCTTTGCGTTGCGAGGAACGCCCTGCCAGCAGACGCCGGTCAGCAGGGCGCGGCATCACCGCGCCCGCTGGCGCCTGGGAGCTCAGACCACGAGACAAGAGCCGGTCGGCAGGGAGGGCGCGGTGCACATTCGATGATCGGAACTGTCGCTGTTCACAGGCCCTCACCTCCTCATTGCTCGTACGTGCTCACCAGCTGCACAGTCTACTCACGATGCCCGGACCTGATTCACACGCCGCTGAAGGCCGCGGCCCTCGTCTCCTCAGGCGAGCGGCTCCCCCGCCAGATGCCGCCCGAAGTTCCTCAGCGCCTCGTCCCAGCCGTCGTAGACGAAACCGTCGCCGGGCCTCCCCTCGAAGCCGCGCAGATGGAACACGAGCTCAGTGCGTGCGGGCTCATTCGCCACGAAGGTGAGCGTGATCACCGGCGCGGTCTCCACCGGAGCGTCCGGTTCGCCCCATGTGAAGACGAGCCGGTCCATCGGTTCGACCTCGAGGAAGACCCCGCCGGTCGGGAACGTCTCGCCGGTCTCGTCATTCGTCATCGTATACGAGTAACGCCCGCCGACGCGGACGTCGAATGCGACCGAGTCGGTGCTGACGCCGAATGGCCGCAGCCACTGAGCCAGCTGATCCTCCTCGGTCCAGGCTCGCCAGACGAGCTCGCGCGGCACGTCGAAGGTGCGCGTGATCGAGAATTCCGGGGTCGCGGTGTGCGTGCTATTCATTGGTCTTCCTCCTTGCGGTGGGCGTCTTCGACGACGTGTCCCGCCATCATTTCGAGATGCGATTCGAGCGCATCGAGGCGCAGATTCCACTCGCGACGCTGCCGCTCGACCCAGGCCGCGGCCTCGTCGAGCGGTTCCGTCTGGAGCGAGAGCGTGCGCCATTGCGCGTGCGCCGTACGGGTCACGAGACCCGCACGTTCGAGCACCTTGAGGTGCTGAGAGATCGCCGGCGCGCTGATCGCGAAGGGCTCCGCGATCTCGCCGACGGTCGCGGCCCCCTGCGCGAGGCGCGTGAGGATCTCACGACGTGTGGCGTCAGCGAGCGCGGCGAAGATGAGACTCAGCCGATCCGCCGCTACCATTTCGCTATCTCCTTAATTAACCTTTCCCTTAAGCATGACACGAGGGAGCCAGTTCCGTCAAGAATCTTTGGTCGAGCGTGCGGACCTGTAGCGTGAAACGTGTCCCTCGTCGCTCCCGAAATGGTCTCCGTGTCCGCCGGATCGATCGTGCTGCGAGACGCGCGAACGAAGACGTCGCGCACTGCCAGCCTGCGGGCCTTCCGCATCGGCGCGTACCCGGTGACGTGGCGGCTGTACTCGCAGGTGCGCGAGCAGCACGTGCCGGAGGCTGTGGATCCGGATGCCCCCGTGCACTCGCTGTCCTGGCTCGACGCGGTGGACTGGTGCAACTCCCTCTCCGCCCGAGCCGGGCTCGACCCCGTCTACGATGTGCGTGGCGGCGACGTGTCCTGGGACGTCGGCGCCGACGGGTTTCGCCTGCCGACGGAAGCCGAGTGGGAATGGGCCTGCCGGGCCGGGACCACCGGTCCGCGATACGGCCCCCTCTCGCAGATCGCGTGGAGCGACGACGATGCGGTGACGAGCGCGCAGCGCGTCGGCCAGAAGCGTCCCAATGAGTTCGGCGCGTACGACATGCTCGGCAACGTGTGGGAATGGTGCTGGGACTACGCCGACCCGGCGCGCTACGGCGACTATCGCGCGCTGCGCGGTGGCGGGTGGGCCGATCAGCATTGGAGCGTTCGCGCGTCTGTGCGGCGAGGGAGCATGCCCGGCGCGCGACGCGACGATATCGGCTTCCGTCTGGCGCAGGGCGCCGCGGGCGACAACGGCGACCACGCGGGGCAAGGGTGGTCGCGGCAGGCCGACGTCGATCGCGCGCGCACCCGAGGCGCACGTCCCGTTGGGTGGACGCCGCTTCGCACGTGACGGGCGAACCTCGCGCGGGGCATGCCCCGCACAATCGGCGCTCACGCCGCGAGGGTTACTCCGGCGCGGGAGTCCCATCCGGCGACGGGGACGGATCCGCGGGCGCCTCGCTCGGATCGGGCGCCTGCGTGGGCTCCGGTTCCTGCGTGGGCGCGGGATCTTCGGTCGGCTCCGGATCCGGCTCCGGGTCTGGTGACTCGCTGGGCTCGGGATCCGGCGTGGGGAGATCG
>JAJYSF010000199.1 GCA_021793715.1 Actinomycetes bacterium | reverse complement strand
CGACCGGTTTGTTCCCTACGAAGAACCAGCGCAGCGTCGCCTCGCTGAGGCGGTGCAGCAGGTGCGCGCCGAGCGGGGCGCCGACCACGCCGCCGGCCGCGAGCAGCACGGCGGCGAGCCAGTCGACCTGACCGTGCGCGGCGTAGCTGACGACGCCGACCGCCGCGGTGACGATGATGGACGCGCCCGACGTGCCGGACGCGAGCTTCTGCGAGAAGGCTGCGGCGGTGACGAGCATCGGCACGATGACGGTGCCGCCGCCGACGCCGAACAGGCCCGACATGAAGCCGGAGATGAGGCCGATCGCGACGAACACGATGATCGCCCTCGAGCCACGGGCGCGCAGGGCGGTCATGAACGGATCACCCGCTCGAGTCTACGCCGCCGCGGGGGCACAACGACGGCACCCCGGGCGAACGACTCGCTGGCGTTCTGCCGTACGTGTGCACGCGAGTGTCGCCCCGGACATGCTGTCCGGAGCGACTCTGCGCTCGTACGTCAGCCCGCGTACAGCGCGACGTCGCCTGCCGTGACGCGGACGTCGACGCGCCGGTCGGACGACGTGCTCTCCTCGAGCGAGGAGACGAAGTCGCCCGCGGCGCGGTTCGTCCGCACGTCGTACGGCACGTCGGGCAGCTGCAGCTCGACGGATCCGGCGGATACGCCGATCCGCACGTCGGAGGGAGGCTCGCCCGTCAGATGCGCATTGATGTCACCGGCCGCGACGTCGAAGCGCGCCGTCTGCACATCGGCGAGTTCGACGACGCTGGCACCCGCCGATACGTCGCCGGCGATCGCGTCTGCGGATCCTTCGATCTCCACCATGCCGGCGCTCAGTTCGTACGTGACGTCGCCGAAGATGCCGGCCGCGTCGATCTCGCCGGCCGCGAGGTCGAGCTCGAGGTCGACACCCTCCAGCTCGTCGGGAAGCGTCAACCGCGCCGACTGATCGCGGCGCCAGTCAAAGAGGCTGAACCTCGCGTCCGGGCTGGAGACAACCAGGGTGTCGCCCTGACGCTCGAAGATCCAGGCGCCCGAATCGGAGCTGTAGTCGAGGGTGGCCTCGGATCCGCCGCCGAAGGCGATGCCCGCGTACCCGGCGTTGATGTCGACCTTCACGCGTTCGATACCGGCTACCGGCAGCGACATCGTGCCGTCTTCGGCCTGGCCGGAGCGCACGGTGTCGCTGACGGCGGCGACGGCTGTCGCGCCTCCCCCAAGGATGAGGATGCACCCGCCGAGCACGCTGAACGTGATGGCGAGCGCGCGCGTCCCGCTGCGGGTCGTGGGGCTCTGTCGGGGCGTTTCGGTCATCGGTTCGATCCGTTCTGCTGTGAGCCGGGGACGATCGGTCCCTGCGGCGATGTGGCGTCGATATGGGCGAGGACGGCGAGCACGCGACGGTTGCCGATGTCGTCCTGTTCAAGGCCGAGCTTCGAGAAGATCGACGTGATGTGCTTCTCCACGGCTCCGGCGCTGACGAAGAGCAGCCGTGAGATCGCGCCGTTGCTCTTGCCCTCGGCGATGAGCGACAGCACGGCCCGCTCGCGCTCCGTGAGGCGCATGAGCTTCTCGTCGCGCGAGCGACGGGTCAGCAGCTGCGCGACGACCTCCGGGTCGAGGACGGTGGCGCCCTCGCGGATCCGGTCAATCGACTCGAGGAACTCGGTGACGTCGGTGACGCGATCCTTCAGGAGGTAGCCGATCGCTCCGCCCGGCTGGGCGATGAGGTCGGACGCGTACCGCTCCTCGACGTACTGCGAGAGCACGAGGACCGCGAGCGTCGGATCCTGCTGGCGCAGCGCGAGAGCCGCGTGGATCCCCTCGTCGGTGAAGGTCGGAGGGAGGCGGACGTCGACGATGGCGAGGTCCGGATCCGTGTCTTCGACTTCCTGGAGCGCGCGCGAGGCATCGGGCAGCGCGGCGACGACCTCGTGACCGGCGTCGGACAGGAGCCGAGAGAGTCCCTCGCGGAGCAGGACGGAGTCTTCGACGATCAGGATGCGCATGGCACGCTCACTTCCAGGGAGGTCGGGCCGCCCGCGGGGCTGTCGAGGCGAGCGGTGCCGCCGAGGGCGGTGATCCGATTGTGGATGCCGTCGAGGCCGCCCCCGGCGATGAGTCGGGCCCCGCCCACGCCGTCGTCCTCGACGCGCGCCCAGAGGATCCCCTCTTCTGGGCGACTGCGCACGGTCACGCGGCAGGTGGAGGCACGGGAGTGCTTGGCGGCGTTCGTGAGGCTCTCCGCGATGGCGAAGTACACGGCCGCTTCGGCGTCGCGTCCGGCGCGCTCGGTCATCCGCACGTCAAGGTGCACGGGGATGTGCGAGCGGCTCGCGACGGCGCTCAGGGCCGCGTCGAGGCCGCGATCGTCGAGCACCGAGGCGTGGATGCCGCGCGCGAGCTGGCGCAGTTCGGTGATGGCGGCCTTCGTGGACGTGTGGGCCTCGGAGACGAGTTCCTTGGCGTTGTCGGGATCCGTGTCGATCTTCTGGTGCGCGAGCCCGAGGGTCATGCCGACGGACACGAGCCGAGGCTGGACGCCGTCGTGAAGGTCGCGCTCGATGCGGGCACGCTCGACGTCACCGGCGCGGATCGCGTCCTGCCGCTGCACGGTCGCGTCGCGGGCCTGGGCGGCGAGCTGCGCCTCGCGGATCGGGGCGATGAGGACGCGGGCGAGCACGCCGTGGAGAAGGGCGACGGCGATGATCGCGACGAGCGCGACGACCGCACCGATCGCCCCCGTCCACGCCGCCCACTCGGCCCGGACGAAAAAGCCGAACACGTGAGTGTCGACGCCGGGCGCATACAGCGGCGCGAACGCCAGCGCGATGCCCCGAACCGCTGCCGTCGCGAGGGAGAGCACAGCCAGTCCGAGCACTGTGGTGAGGGCGAGGTGGGCGATCGCACGCCACATCGCGCCGTCGATGAACTGCAGCCAGACGGTGTGCAGGAAGCCGACGAACCCGCGCTTCGGTGATCGGCGTGCCGAGAGCATCGGCATACCGAATCCGTAGAGGCCCTCGACGCGGGCGGTCTCGAGGAAAGCTGCGCCGTAGAGGCCGTAGACGAAGGCGAGGAGAAGGAGGGCGCCGGTGCCGAGCAGCGCGAGGCCGGGGATGCCGACACTCACGAGAACCAGAAGAATCGTGAAGACGGCGGTGCCGTAGAGGCCGATGAATGCCAGGTGCGCGATCGCGCCGGCCAGCTTCAGCGGGCTGTGCACGCGTGGAAGTGGCGCTTCGAACGGCGCAGTAGTCGATGTCATGCTTCAACGCTACGGTTCCGCGGCGCTCGACACAGCGGGGAGGACCGCCGAGGTGCGCGGGGGTTATCCCCCGTCTATACGCAACCGATGCGACGGAGCCCCAGGGGCCGAGTGGGGCGCGGTGCGGTACTACGCGGCCTGCGGTGCGAGTGCGCGTTCGAAGAGCTGCGGATTCGGGGTGATGTAGATCTTCTCGCGCCCCTCCCCCTGGGCACGGAATGCCTCCGCGTACTCGTCGAGCGGGAAGACCCGCGTGGGGAGCGCAGCGAGGGGCAACGTGGACGCCAGCGCGACCGCACGTTCGTGCGTGTAGGGGTTGATGATGGATCCGACGATCGTGAGTTCCCGGTCGTAGATCTCCC
>JAJYSF010000198.1 GCA_021793715.1 Actinomycetes bacterium | reverse complement strand
CGACGCTGGTGGCCGCGCTCACCTGCTGGGCGCTGATCGTGCGGCACACCCTCGCCTCGCCGCCGCGCTCGGTCCAGCAGCAGGAGGCGGGCCTGGGCTGGCTCGGCATCCTTCCGACGACCGCGACGGGCGTGATCGCCGCGCGCAGCATGATCTATTGGTCGCGCGACGTGCGCTACCTCGCAAACGTCGCGATCATCCCGATCGCCGGCCTCGTCCCCGTCCTCCCCCTGCTGATCGCCGGCGTCCCGGTCGACGTCGTCGCGCTGATCCCGCTGCCGATCATCGCCGCATTCCTCGGCTGGACGATCCACAACGACCTCGCGTACGACTCCGAGGCGATCTGGCTGCACGTCGTCACGAGCGTACGCGGCGTCGCAGATCGCATCGGACGACTGCTGCCGATCGTCGTGATCGCGATCCCGATGCTCGCGATCACGATCGCCGTCACGGCCGCCGTCGCCGGCGCGTGGGAGCATCTCGGAGCCCTCATCGGCGTCGCGCTCGCCCTCACCCTTTCTGGCATCGGCCTATCGAGCGTCTCCTCGGCGGCGGCCGCCTACCCGGTCGCGCGCCCCGGCGACAGCCCGTTCCGTCAGCCGCAGCGGACCGGCGGACGCGGCGTGCTCGCGCCGGCGGTCGTCCTGCTCGGCACCTTCGGCGTGTCGGTCCCGACGCTCGTCGCAGCGTTCGAAGCGGTCGTGTCGCGCACGCGAGAGGACGTCGATGCGCTGTGGATCGGGGCGGGAACCGGGGCGGGTGTCCTCCTCCTCGGGACCCTGATCGGGGCCCTCGTCTTCGAGCGGCGTGGACACCGCCTGATCGAAATCGGGCAGACGAGATGACCCGCGGCGGCCACCGTGGTCAGAACCCCACTAAAATCGATCGTATGAGCACGCCACTCGACAGCCCGGACCAGGGCGGTACCGCGCTTCTCGACCGTGAACTGCAGGAGCTCATCGAAGAGCAGACGCAGGATCCGGGCGATCATGAGCGATTCAGTCATTACGTCCAGAAGGACAAAATCATGGAGTCCGCGATCACGGGGAAGCCCGTGCGCGCACTCTGCGGCAAGAAGTGGACGCCGGGGCGCGACCCCGAGAAGTTCCCTGTCTGCCCGACGTGCAAGGAGATCTACGAGTCACTCAAGAAGTGACCGACCGCGGCGTGAGCCGCCGCGACATCACGCCGATACAGTCGGCAGCGCCGGATCCGACTTGCTGAGCGCGAGGGCGCGCACGGGCAGCTCGTTCCGCACGCGGAGATGGTGCTTCCGCGCGGCGCGGACGCCCGCCGCTCCCTCTGCCGCGGCGTCGATGTCACCGCCCTCGACGAGTGTCTTCACGAGCGGCCGCGCATCGGTGGGTGCGGCGGCGTCGGCCGGGCAGACGATCTCCTCGGCCGCGCGCTCGTTCTCGAGGCGGCGGAAGGCGCTCTTGCGGCCTCCCGTCGACGACTTGTCCTGTGCCTTCTTCGCGACGGGGATCCACGTGCCCGACGCGTCTTCGCGCGCGACGAGCTTGTAGACGAGGCCCGCGGTGGGGTAGCCGGATCCCGTCACCAGCGAGGTTCCGACGCCGTAGGAATCGACGGGCGACGCCGCCAGTGCAGCGATCGCGTACTCATCGAGGTCGCTGGTGACCGTGATGCGCGTGTCGCGATTGCCGAGGCGATCGAGCTGTTCCCGCACGTCGGCGGCGACGAGTGGCAGGTCGCCGGAGTCGATGCGCACACCGCCGAGGCGCGGACCGCCGATCTCGACCGCACGGCGCACCCCCTCGGCGATGTCGTAGGTGTCGACGAGCAGTGTCGTGTCCGCGCCGAGCGAGGCGACCTGCGACCGAAACGCGTCCTCCTCGGAGTCATGGAGGAGCGTCCACGAGTGGGCGGCCGTGCCCATCGTCGGCACCCCCCAGCGTCGCCCCGCATCGAGGTTGCTGGTGGAAGTGAAACCCGCGATGTAGGCGGCACGCGCGGCGGCGACGGCACCGTGCTCGTGCGCGCGACGGGAACCCATCTCGGCAAGCGGACGATCGCCGGCCGCGATCGACATCCGGGCGGCCGCGGTGGCGATCGCCGAGTCGTGATTGAGAACGCTGAGGGCGAGAGTCTCGAGGATGACCGCGTCGGCGAACGTCGCCTCGACGGTCAGGAGCGGCGAACCGGGGAAGTAGAGCTCGCCTTCGCGGTAACCCGCAATGGATCCCGAGAAACGGTAGTTCTCGAGATAGCGCACGGTCTCGTCGCTGACGACCCTCTCATCCCGGAGGAACGCGAGCTCCCCCTCGCCGAAACGGAAGTCGCGCAGCAGACCGAGCAGTCGCCCCTGGCCCGCAGCCACGCCGAACCGACGACCGCCGGACAGGCGCCGACCGAACAGCTCGAACACGCACCGGCGATGCGCGGACCCGTCGCGCAACGACGCGTCGAGCATGGTCAGTTCGTACCGATCCGTCATGAGCGCGGTCGAGGGTGCCATGACGGCTACTCTACTGGCGGGTCCGTGCCCAGATCGCGCGTGTAGATTTGACCGCGATGGATACGGCGTTCACGAAGACACGTCCCCGCATCACGCGATTCGAATGCGGCGAACCGGAGCTCGTCGGAGCCACGGTCCGACTGCCCTATGCCGCGACTGGCGAGGACGGAGCCGGATACAGCTTCACCGAGGAGATCGTCTTCCCCGGCGAGGTCACGGACGGCCCGGTGACGAGCGGGCTGATTCGCCTGCTCTCGCTCTCGGCTTCGCTGAGCTATTACAAGGCGTTCGCACCCGTCCCGTTCTCGGTGCCGTCGGGCCTCACACCCGCTGAACGGAACTTCGTGACCGAGCTGATCCGCAACGGGCTCGGAGAGTTCGCCGTCGTCAACGACATGCCGGAAGCGCTGGAGCCGACCGTGACGGGCCCGGAACGCGACCCCGAGCCGGTCGGGTCGCCGATCGTCGCCGAGCAGCGGCTGCTGGTGGCTGTCGGCGGCGGAAAGGACTCGATCGTCTCGCTCGAGACGCTCCGCCGCGCCGACGTCGAGCTCGGCCTGGTGGCTGTCAACCCCCGGCTGCCGATCGAGCGCACGGCCGCGACGGCCGGGCTGCCGCTCCATAGCGCGAAGCGCGCCATCGACGCCGAGCTGCTGCGGCTGAACGACGAGGGCGCTCCGAACGGGCACGTGCCCGTCACGGCGATCAACTCACTCATCGCGCTCATCTCCGCCGCCGCCACGGGATTCGACACGGTCGTGTTCAGCAACGAGGCGAGCGCGTCGTTCGGCAACCAGCACTGGGCCGGACGCGACATCAATCACCAGTGGTCGAAGAGCGCGGACTTCGAGCGGCTGCTCCGCGAGAGCCTGCCCCACGGATCCCCGCAGTACCTGTCGTTGCTGCGGCCGCTGACCGAGATCCGCATCGCGCGCGCGTTCGCGGGCATGACGGCGTACCACGGCGTCTTCACAAGCTGCAATCGCGCGTTTCGCCTCAGTGCCGCAGCGAACGCCACGTGGTGCGGTGACTGCCCGAAGTGCCGGTTCGTGTTCCTCGTCCTCGCCCCATTCCTGTCGCGCACGGAGCTGCTGGAGATCTTCGGTGGCCGCGACCTGTTCGCTGATGAGTCGCAGCTGACGGGCTTCCTGGAGCTAGATC
>JAJYSF010000197.1 GCA_021793715.1 Actinomycetes bacterium | reverse complement strand
ACTCGTCGAACAGCTGCGGCCCGGTGGCGTCGCCGTCCTCAACGTCGACGACCCGCGGGTAGCCGCGATGGCGGACGCCGCCGGCGACCGCGGAATCGAAGTGCGGTGGTTCGGAGATTCGGACCGCGCCCATGTCCGCGCACTCGACGTGTCGGTGAGCGCGTCAGGAACCGATGTCGTGCTCGACGTCGACGGCGATCGGATCCCGATGCACCTGCAGGTCCTCGGCGCGCACCACGTGAGGAACGCGCAGGCCGCACTCGGCGCCGCGCTCGCTCTCGGTGTCGACGCGCGCGACGCGGTCCGCCGCCTCGAGGCGGTCGAGATGGCCGAACGGTGGCGCATGCAGGTGATGGGATCCGAGCGGGTCACGATCATCAACGACGCATACAACGCGAGCCCCGACGCCATGCAGGCCGCACTGCGCACCCTCGCGCAGATCACCGGACCGGACGAGCGCATGGTCGCGGTGCTTGGCGCGATGAGCGAGCTGGGGGAGCACGACGTCGAGGAGCACGGTCGGATCGGTCTGCTCGCGGTACGCCTGCGCATCCCCCGGATCGTCGTCGTCGGCGCCGAGGCACGCCCGCTGTTCCTGTCTGCCGTCGCCGAGGGCAGCTGGAATGACGAGGCCGTCTTCTTCGAGACCGCCGACGAGGCGTACGACTACCTCGCGGGCGAACTGCGCGACGGCGACCGGGTGCTCGTGAAGTCCTCGAACGCCGCCGGGCTCCGGCATCTCGGCGATCGTCTGGGAGACTTGTTCACGTGAGATCACTTCTGGCAGCCGCGGCGATCTCGCTCGCATTCACTCTTCTGCTCACCCCCGTCTTCTTCCGGCTGTTCCGGAAATGGGGGTGGGGTCAGGTCATCCGCACCGACAGTGTGGGCTTCAACGCACCCAAGCACGAGATGAAGCGCGGCACGCTCACGATGGGCGGCGTCATCTTCATCCTCGGCACGACGGTGGGATACGTCACCGGCACCTACGCCGGAGGAAACCCCCCGACACTGTCGGGCTGGCTCGTCATCTGGGCGATGCTCGGATTCGGCACGGTCGGCTTCATCGACGACTTCCTGAAGGTCAAGATGCAGCACTACGGCGGTCTCAGCGGCTGGCGGAAGATCGTCGGCCAGGTGCTCGTGATGGTGCCGTTCGGCATCGCGGCGCTGAACTTCCCGAACGCGTACGACCTGACGCCCGCGACGGCGAACATCTCGTTCATCCGAGACATCGACGTGCTCACGTTCACGGCGCTCGGTCCGGTGTTCGGGTGGCTGCTGTACCTCGCGTGGCTCTCGCTTCTCGGCACGGGCTTCAGCAACTCCGTCAACCTCTCCGACGGTCTCGACGGCCTCGCCGCTGGCGCGGGGATCCTCGTGGTGGGCGCGTACAGCATCATCGCCTTCTGGCAGTTCAACCAGGCGTGCGTCGGCGCCGGAACCTCGCCGGACAATCTCGCGGCCTGCTACCAGGTGCGCGACCCGCTCGATCTCGCGATCGTGTCCGCTTCGTTCGTCGGATCGCTCGTCGGCTTCCTCTGGTGGAACGCCCCCAAGGCGAAGATCTTCATGGGCGACACCGGATCGATGGCGATCGGCGGCGTGATCGCCGCGATGGCGATCCTCACCCGCACCGAGATCCTCGGCGTGATCATTGCGGGCCTGTTCGTGATGTCGAGCGGATCCGTCATCCTGCAGCGGCTGTACTTCAAGCTCACCCGCGGCAAACGACTGTTCCTCAACAGTCCACTCCATCATCACTTCGAGTTCCGCGGCTGGTCCGAGACGACCATCGTCGTGCGGTTCTGGATCATCGCGGGCCTGTTCGCCACCACGGGCGTGGGAATGCTGTACGTCGAATGGCTTTCTCGGGTATGAGCGATCGGCTCGACACGCTCACCAGCTGGCAGGCTGACTGGACGGGTGTGCGCGTCGTGGTGGTCGGCCTCGATCAGACCGCGTTCTCGGTCGTCGACACCCTCGCCGAGCTCGGCTGCGAGGTGCTCGTCGCGGCACCGGATGCCCCCGCGGAGCTCGCACAACTCGTGGACGTCGTCGGCGCAACGCTCGACGAGGATGCGCGGGCGGTCTCCTCCTTCGCGCCTGATGTCGTGATCGCGCCGGCCGCGGCCGACGACACGCACCCGCTCGTCGCCTGGGCGCGCGAGAACGACATCGCCGTCTGGGGAGACGTCGAGGTCGCGTGGCGCGTCCGCGACAAGGTCGTCCGAGCCGATGGCGAGAGCGCCGACTGGCTGCTCGTCGCCGGATCCGACGGAACCGACGAGATCGCGCACCTCGCTGCCACGATGCTCGTGACCGCGGGCGTCCGCGCGGCGCCGTGCGGCGGATCCGTGCCGATCCTCGATGCCGTGCGCGATCCTGCCGGCTTCGACGTGCTCGTCGTCGACCTGTCACCTGCGCAGCTCGCGCTCATGGGTTCTGCCACGGGCGTGGGCGCGCCGGTTCCGCACTCCGCAGTGTGCGTGCATGCGGACGAGGAGGCCGCGCTCGACGTCGTGTTCCGGCACGCGCGCGTCGCGTGCATCTACAGCGCAGCGGACGAGCGAACGATGCGGATGGTCGAGGACGCCGACGTGACCGACGGCGCCCGTGCGATCGGGGTCCGGCTCGGCACTCCCGGGCTCAGCGAGCTCGGCGTCGTCGAGGGGATCCTCGCCGACCGCGCGTTCGTCGCGGATCGTCGCACCTCGGCGGCCGAGCTCGCCACGGTCGACCTCCTCGCCGAGCGCGGTCTCGCCGAGCCGCGCGCGGTCGAACGCGTCCTCGCGGCGGCGGCGCTCGCGCGCGCCGCCGGCGCCGAACCGGCGCATGTCGCGCAGGCGCTCAGCGGCGTCGCGCACTGAGCGCACCCCGAGTGTTCGCGCGACACGCGCCGCGCGTGCCGGGGTTCCGCGCGCCTCCCGCTCACACTGAGGGTGGTTGCCGCGTGCGCGGCGCGGATCGAGAGGGTGGCTCATGACGCAGACCGAGCGAGCGTCGTCGACGGGATCGCGCCCCCTCGCGGCACGCATCGTGCTCGGCCGTTCGATCGCGCCGGTGCCCCTGGAATTCCTCCTCGTCGCTTCCTCCGCGACGCTGCTGACGGCATTCGGCATCGTGATGGTGTTCTCAGCCACGACCGTCGAGTCGCTCACGCAGAGCGGCAGCCCGTTCAACGACGGCATCAGTCACCTCATCTACGCCGCCGTCGGCCTGCCGATGATGTTCGTGATGAGCCGCTTCAGCGTGCGCTGGTTGCAGCGCATCGCGTGGCCCGTGTTCGTTCTCGGCATCGCTCTGCAGCTGCTCGTGTTCACGCCGCTCGGCCACGAATTCGGCGGTAACCGCAACTGGCTCTTCATCGGCGGTATGACGATCCAGCCGAGCGAGTTCCTCAAGGTCGCTCTCGTGCTGTGGATCGCGTTCATCCTGCATCGCAAGAGCGCCGCGCTCACGCGCTTCTGGCAGTTCGCCATTCCGATCCTGCCGGGCGCGGCCTTCGCGATCGCGACGGTGCTCGGTGGCCGGGATCTCGGCACCGCGACGATCATGGCGATGCTCGCCCTCGGCACCCTGTTCTTCGCCGGGGTGCGCCTCCGGTTCCTCATGCCGGTCGTGCTCGTCGGTGCCGCGGGGGTCGCGGCGCTG
>JAJYSF010000196.1 GCA_021793715.1 Actinomycetes bacterium | reverse complement strand
CTGCCGCTCCGGTACGCCGAGAACGGCACCGTGTATCGCAACGAGCTGTCCGGGGCGCTGCACGGTCTCACGCGCGTGCGCGGATTCACCCAGGACGACTCTCACCTGTTCGTCACTCCCGAGCAGCTCGAGGGCGAGGTCACGAAGGTCCTCGAGTTCATCATCGCGATGCTGCGCGACTTCGGCCTCGACCAGTTCGAACTCGAGTTGTCGATGCGCGACGACGAGAAAGCTAAGTGGATCGGATCCGATGAGTTCTGGGACTACTCGACGAACGCACTGCGCAACGTCGCGGTCGCGAGCGGACTGAAGCTCACGGAGGTCCCGGGGGAGGCCGCGTTCTACGGACCCAAGATTGACCTCAAGACGCGCGACGCCCTCGGGCGCGTGTGGCAGCTGTCCACCGTGCAGGTGGATCCGAACCTGCCGGAGCGGTTCGAGCTCGAGTACACGGCGGCGGACGGCTCCCGGCAGCGGCCGATCATGATCCATCGCGCCCTCTTCGGCTCGATCGAGCGCTTCTTCGCGATTCTGCTCGAGCACTACGCGGGCGACTTCCCGCTGTGGCTCGCTCCGGTGCAGATCATGGGCGTGCCGGTTGCCGAAGAGTACGCCGACTACGTCGACGACGCCGCCGCGCGCTTCCGGGCCGCGGGGGTGCGTGTCGAGGTCGACCACTCTGCCGACCGCATGCCGAAGAAGATCCGGACGCACACGACGCAGAAGGTGCCGCTCCTCATGATCGCGGGGGAGCAGGACCGCTCGGCCGGCACTGTGTCGTTCCGCTTCCGCGACGGTTCGCAGCTCAACGGGGTGCCGATCGCCGAGGCCGTGGACCTCGTGACCGGACTGATCGACGAGAAGCGGCTCGTGCTGAGCGACGCCGACGTCCAGCGGGAGAGCGCGTGACGGATCCGCGCGAAGAGTTCGGCGAACTGGAGTCGGCAGACGAGCTCGGCGGAGTCCGCGATGGGTTCCAGCGGCTGTGGACGCCGCACCGCATGGCGTACATCGCCGCGGGCGCCGAGGTGAATCGCGGCAGCGGATGCCCGTTCTGCGCGGCGCCGGAGAAGTCTGACGCCGATGGCCTCATCGTGTACCGCGGAACGCACGCGTACGCCTTGATGAACCTGTTCCCGTACAACGCGGGCCACATGCTCATCTGCCCGTACCGCCACGTCGGCGTGTACGACGAGGCGAGCCCGGAGGAGATCGACGAGATCTCGCGGATCACGCAGACCGCGATGCGCGTCATGCGCACGGCCTCGGGCTGCCACGGCTTCAATATCGGCATGAACCAGGGCGAGGTGGCCGGCGCCGGTGTCGAGGAGCATCTGCACCAGCACATCGTGCCGCGGTGGCGATCCGACGCGAACTTCCTGCCCATCATCGGGCGCACGAAGGCGCTGCCACAGCTGCTCGGCGATGTCCGCCAGGCGCTCGCCGACGCCTGGCCCGCCTGACGCACCCTTCTCGCTAAGCGTCGGCCTCGGCGATCGCCGCGGCCAGGCGCGCCATGGCGTCATCCGCGAGGTGGTGCGCCGTCACGCGCAGGTGATGCGACGGCGCCGCCTCCGATGCGACGCGGAACTCGTCACCGGGCCGAACGAGCCACCCCAGGGCGCGAAGTCGTGCGGCGACGTCGCGCGCGGGGCTCGTCACCGGCACCCAGACGTTGAGGCCGTCGCTCGGCACGACGCGGATCCCGTGCGTCGCCAATGCGCGGCAGAAGGCCGCGTTGCGCGCCACATAATGATCGGCCGCGGCATCGATCCGCGCGCGCACGTCGCCGTCGGTCAGCAGCGCGAGCGCGAGGCGCTGCAACAGGTGACTCACCCAGGCGGTGCCGGGCCGCAGGCGGATCCCGAGTCGCTCGGCGGTGTGGGGGTCGGAGCCGACCAGCGCGATGCTCATGTCGGGGCCCAGGAACTTCGAGACGGAGCGGATCAGGGCCCACCGGCGATGCCCGGCGGGAATGATCGAGCGATACGGCGCGCGTGACAGGAGCGAGAAGTGATCGTCCTCGATCACCGCGACGTCCGGAAGATCGGCGATGAGATCTCGGAGCGCCGAGGCGCGGCGCGCGGAGAGCGACGCTCCCGTCGGGTTCTGCGCGCGCGGGGTGCACACGATCGCGCGCGCGCCCGCCGCGATCGCGCGCTCGAGACCGTCTCGGGTCATTCCCTCGTCGTCGACGGGCACGGGGATCCCGCGATAGCCGCCCACGCGCAGCGTGTGGATCCCGGTGAGGAAGCCGGGATCCTCGACGGCCACGGCATCGCCGGGCGCGAGCAGCCCGGTGAAGAGCCGGTCGAGCGCGTCGGCGGCGCCGCTCGTGACGGTGATCCGCAGGCGATCAGCGGCCACGTCGAGGTCGGCGGCGAGTCGGTCGGTCGCCCACTGCTCGAGTCCCGGATCGACGACCGGCGCACCGTAGAGCACGGGGCGGCCCACCACGCCTGCGAGAACCGTCGTCGGATCGGGGATGAGAGCGGGATCCGGGTTCCCCGCGGCGGCATCGACCGCACCGGCGACCTCGGCGTACCCCTCGCGCGCGACGCTGACCAGCGACGCCACGCGCGTTCCGGCCCGCCCGCGCCCCACCGCGAGCCCCGCTCCGGCGAGGCGGCGGTACGCGGCCACGACGGTGTTGCGATTCACCCCGAGCTGCTCGGCGAGGGCGCGCACGGACGGCAGCGCATCGCCGGGGCGCAGCTCGCCGCGCTCGATCGCAGACCGCGCACTCGCGGCGATCTCGGCGGCCGTGGCACCGGAGATGCGCGAAGGCGTGTCGGAATGTGACATCGGCGTCGATTCTCTCACGCGCCGACCCGTAGACTTTGGCATAGACCAAACGGGATCGAGTTCGAAGGAGCACCATGACGGAGACCACGGGGACCGCGCGCGTCAAGCGCGGGCTGGCGGAGATGCTCGTTGGCGGCGTCATCATGGACGTCGTGACGGCCGAACAGGCGCGGATCGCGGAGGACGCGGGTGCCGTCGCGGTGATGGCGCTCGAGCGCGTGCCGGCGGACATCCGTGCGCAAGGCGGCGTCGCGCGCATGAGCGAGCCCGACCTCATCGACGACATCACCGAGGCGGTCTCGATCCCCGTCATGGCGAAGGCCCGGATCGGCCACTTCGTCGAGGCACAGGTGCTGCAGCAGCTCGGCGTCGACTACATCGACGAGTCCGAGGTGCTCTCGCCGGCCGACGTCGTGCACCACATCGACAAGTGGGCGTTCACGACGCCGTTCGTGTGCGGCGCGACCGACCTCGGCGAGGCGCTGCGTCGGATCTCCGAGGGTGCCGCCATGATCCGTTCCAAGGGGGAGGCGGGCACGGGTGACGTCTCGGAGGCGACACGCCACATCCGTCAGATCACGGGCGAGATCCGCGCCCTGGCGGGGCGGAGCGCGGACGAACTCTACGTCGCCGCCAAGGAGCTGCGCGCCCCGTACGAACTCGTGGCCGAGGTGGCGCGGACGGGCAAACTCCCAGTCGTCCTCTTCACGGCCGGCGGCGTCGCGACCCCGTCGGACGCCGCGATGATGATGCAGCTCGGCGCCGACGGCGTGTTCGTCGGCAGCGGCATCTTCCGGTCGGGGGACCCGGCCGCGCGCGCGAAGGCGATCGTGAGGGCGACGACGTTCGCGGAT
>JAJYSF010000195.1 GCA_021793715.1 Actinomycetes bacterium | reverse complement strand
AGGTTGCGGCGCGTCTCGTCGACCGAGTCGCCGCCGAATTTCTCGAGGATGGCGCCGGCCAGCGTGATCGCGACCATGGCCTCTGCGACGACGCCGGACGCCGGGACCGCGCACACGTCGGAGCGCTGGTGGTGCGCACTGGCGGTCTCACCCGTCGCGACATCGATCGTGTCGAGCGCGCGCGGCACGGTCGCGATCGGCTTCATACCGGCGCGCACGCGCAGCGTGGTGCCCGTCGACATGCCGCCCTCGGTGCCGCCGGCGCGATCGGAACCACGCGCGACCCCGTCCGCCGACGCGTAGAGCTCGTCGTGCGCAGCGGATCCGCGCCGCCGCGTGGTCTCGAAGCCGTCGCCGATCTCGACGCCCTTGATCGCCTGGATGCTCATGAGCGCCTGCGCGAGCCGACCGTCGAGGCGACGGTCCCAGTGCACGTGCGAGCCCAGGCCCGGGGGCAGACCGACGGCGATGACCTCCACGATGCCGCCGAGCGTGTCACCCGACTTCCTGGCATCGTCGATCTCGGCGACCATGCGCTCGCTCGTGGCGGCGTGGAAGCAGCGCAGCGGATCCGCGTCGAGGCGCTCGACGTCGTCCGGCGTGGGAAGAGGTGCATCGTCGGGAACCGCGACGGGGCCGATCGAGAGTGTGTGCGCGACGAGCCGGATCCCGAGTTCGGAGAGGAACGAGCGTGCGACCGCGCCGAGCGCGACGCGCGCCGCCGTCTCGCGCGCGCTGGCGCGCTCGAGGATCGGTCGCGATTCCGTGAAGCCGTACTTCTGCATGCCGACGAGGTCGGCGTGACCGGGACGCGGGCGCGTCAGCGGCGCACCGCGGCCGCGCGACTTCGCGCTGAGCTCGGTCGGCTCAGCGCTCATCACCTCGGTCCACTTCGGCCATTCGGTGTTGCCCACGCGGATCGCGACAGGGCTGCCCATGCTGAAGCCGTGGCGCACGCCGCCGGAGAGCGTCAGCTCGTCCTGCTCGAACTTCATCCGCGAGCCGCGACCGTAGCCGAGCTTGCGGCGCTGCAGGTCGGCCTGAATGTCGTCGATCGAGACGGGGACTCCCGCGGGGAGTCCCTCCATGATGGCGATGAGTTCGGGGCCGTGCGATTCGCCGGCGGTGAGCACGCGGAGCATGGCTTCTAGCCTAGAGCGTCTCGCATCGCACTCACGACGCGGGACTCATCGGGCAGCGGTTCGTCCACGTTCCCGGTCAGGAAGATCCGTACCTGGAGCACGGCCTGGTGCAGGAGCATGCCGAGGCCGTGGTGCGCGGGCGCCGGCCACGCGGAAGCGAGGGCGCTCGGCCACGGGCTGTAAGCGACGTCGAAGAGTGCCCCTCCGTTGGCGGCGAGCCGTTCGGTGACGTCCGGCGCGAGCTCCGCGCCGCCGGGCAGCGTCGCGATCGTCAGGTCGACAGCGCCGTCGACCGCGTCGAGGGAGACGCCGCGCGTCGACAGGCCCAGTCGAGTGCCCACGTCCGCGGCGGCAGCGGCCTGCGCGGGGCGGCGTGCGGCGACCTCGACCTGCGCGACCCCGAGTTCCGCAAGGGCGGCCACGGCCGAGACGGTCGTCGCTCCCGCACCGACGATCCGGACGGTCCGTGACGCCGCGAGTTCGAGCTCGTCGAGCACGCGGACGATGCCGCCGACGTCGGTGTTGTAGGCGCGCAGCCCCTCGTGCGTCGGCAGCAGCGTGTTCGCCGCTCCGGTCACCTCCGTGCGGTGATCCCGCCATGCCGCCGCATCGTGCGCGCGCTGCTTGAGCGGATAGGTCACGGCGAGACCGCGCACGCTGGCGTCCGCCAGAGCGCGATCGAAGCGGTCGAGGGGCACCTCGCGGCGCGTGAAGAGCCAGTCGAGGCCGAGCGCACGGTAGGCGGCGGCGTGCAGCACCGGAGAGCGACTGTGGCCGATCGGATCGCCCCAGACCTCGAGGCGGTGGGTGGTCACCCGCAGCCCGTCTCGTCCGGGTTGTCGGCGCACCACTGCTGCAACTCGGCGACGTACTCCTCGTGCTCGGCGAGTGTCGACGCGAACCGCGTCTCTCCCGACGAGAGGTTCACGGTCACGAAGTACAGCCAGTTGCCGTCAGTGGGATTGACGGCGGCGTCGATCGCGAGTGCTCCCGGGTTCGAAATGGGTCCGACCGGGAGGCCCGTGTGCACGTAGGTGTTCCACGCGTTGTCGTCTTCCAGCGCCTCGGCCGAGCTGAAGACATCGCCGTCGTGCATCTCGCCGTAGCCGTACTGCGCCGTCGAGTCCATCTGCAGGCGCATGTCGTCGTCGAGACGGTTCTGGATCACCCGAGACACGCGATAGAAGTCCTCCTCCGCCCGTGCCTCGCGTTCGAGGATCGATGCGATCGTGAGCACGCGCTGCATCCGGTCCTCGGGCACGCCGGCGTCTTCGAGCGTGCTGCGGGTGCGGTCGACCAGGTCCTGGATCACCGTGGTGACTTCCGTGCCGGGCGTGTACTCGTAGGTTCCCGGGAAAAGCCACCCTTCGAGGGAGTCCGCGTCGACGCCGTAGTCGGACGGATCCTCGAGTGCCGCGACGACCTCGTCCTCGGGGACCTCGAGTGCCGTCGCGATGACGGGCGCGATCTGATCGTTCGCGTATCCCTCCGGGAACGCGACGCCCGGAAGCCGGGCCTCCGGGTCCTCGAGCCGCTCGAGCGCGGCGGATGCGGTCATCATCCGCTGCAGTTCGTACATGCCGGGGCGGAACTCGGGGTTCTGCTGCGCGTCGACGAGCATGTCGTAGAAGACCGATTCGGTGCGCGTGACGTCAGCCTCGTAGAGCGCCTGCGAGACCTCCCACCCGGTGTCGCCCTGCTGGATCATGATGACGGCCTCACCGGTGGCCTGTCCGGGTTCATAGTCGGTCGGCTCGGAGTTCCAGCCGAGGAACTCGCCGATGGGCCCGCCATACGTTTTCGCAGCCCACATTCCGCCGAGCGCCAGCACGACGATGAGCGCGAGAACGATCACGATGATCGCGATGGCACCACCTCGGCGCTTCTTCAGGGGCGCCAACGTCCCCTCGGCCGGCGTCAGGAGGCTCTCGAGCGTGGAGCCGCCCGCGGCCGCCGCGGCATAGCTGGGCGCGGGGTCATGCGATGAACCCGCGTCTCTTTCCGGCGCCGGGGCATCGACTGACGACGGCGGGGCGAACTGCTCCGCCGATCCGCTCGCCGGCGGCGGGGACGTCTGGTCGCGGTCGGCCGGGGTCTGGTCGCGGTCGGCGGGCATCTCGTCCTGCGAACCGGGTCGCGGGGCGGGCTCGGGTGAGTGGGCCGGTTCCTGTGCCGGCGCCGATGGCGCGCCGCCGTCATCGGGCGCGGACGCACCGTCGTTCCGCTCGCGTTCGCGCTGCTGCCGCAGTTCGCGTCTCGTCAGCGGCCTGCCTTCGGGGGAAACGGGCTCGGTCATGACGGACCTATTACTCCTCGTCCAGAACCGTGCCGGGCGCACGGCCAGTGGTCTTCTCGGTGTCGACGGCATGTTGGAGGAACACGACCGCCGCAATCTGATCGACGATACCGCGAGACTTCTTCTGAGAGCGACCCGACTGTCTGAGCGCGGTGTGCGCGCTCACCGTGCTGAGGCGCTCATCCACCAGGCGAATCGGCGTCTCCGGCAGTGCGGCGACCAG
>JAJYSF010000194.1 GCA_021793715.1 Actinomycetes bacterium | reverse complement strand
GGTGGGATCCTTCGCTCGCGCCGCCGTCGACGCCTACCTCACGCGCGTGAGACCGGCGCTCGCCGCGAAGAGCACCGCGACGCCGAAGCTCTTCCTCGGGGCGCGCGGCCGGCCCCTGTCGCGGCAGAGTGCGTGGCTCGTGATCCAGAAGGCCGCCGAGGCCGCGAACCTCACGGCGCACGTCTCACCGCACACGCTCCGCCACTCATTCGCGACGCACCTGCTCCAGGGCGGCGCCGACGTGCGCGTCGTGCAGGAACTGCTCGGGCACGCCTCCGTCACGACCACGCAGATCTACACCCACGTCTCCGCCGACGCACTCCGCGACATCTACCAGAGTGCGCACCCTCGAGCGGTCTGACGACCGCCCGAGGATGCGCGATAGCGCGGTGCTGGTCTGGCACCTGTGGTGCGTGGCCCGAGCGGTCTGACGACCGCCCGAGGATGCGCGATAGCGCGGTGCTGGTCTGGCACCTGTGGTGCGTGGCCCGAGCGGTCTGACGACCACTCGAAGATGCGCGATAACGCAGTGCTGGTGTAACACCTGCGGCGCGTGGCTCGAGCGGCCTGACGCCGCCGACATTTTTCGGGCTATCCCCCTGTCGCACGTGGCGTCGCGAACCTATCGTAGGTTCGCGTGGCAACTGTCCTGGGGAGGAATCCATGACGAACTCATCCGCCCTGGCGGTCGAGGCCCGCGGCCTTGTGAAGACGTTCGGTGCCAATCGGGCCGTCGACAGAATCGATCTCGCGATCCCTCGCGGCGGCATCTACGGCGTGCTTGGCCCGAACGGGGCGGGGAAGACCACGGCCCTGCGGATGCTCGCGACGCTGTTGCGGCCTGACGCGGGCGAGGCGCGGGTGCTCGGACACGACGTCGTCGCCGAGCCGAAGCGGATCCGGGAGCTCGTCGCGCTCACGGGTCAGTTCGCGTCACTCGACGAAGACCTCACCGGCATCGAGAACCTTGTGCTGCTTGGCCGGCTGTACGGATTCTCCGCGAGCGCGGCACGGCGACGCGGCATGGACCTCCTGGACGCGTTCGGCCTCGCCGACGCGGCGGGTCGTCAGGTCAAGAAGTTCTCCGGGGGCATGCGACGCCGGCTCGACATCGCCGGATCGCTCATCGTGACGCCGCAGTTGATGTTCCTCGACGAGCCGACGACGGGTATCGACCCACGCAGCCGCAACCAGGTCTGGGACATCATCCGCACGCTCGTCGACGGCGGAACGACGATCCTGCTCACGACGCAGTACCTCGAGGAGGCGGACCGGCTCGCGAGCCGCCTCGCCGTCATCGACCACGGCCGCGTGATCGCCGAGGGGACACCCGGTCAGCTCAAATCACAGGTGGGATCGGGAGCGCTCACGGTCCGCGTCATCGATCCGGCCGATCGCGCGGCCGCCGCCGACGTGCTCGAGCGCGCCCTCGGCACCGACGTGGTCAAAGAACCCGACCCGGCGGCGCTGACGGCCACCGTCGCCGAGAACCACGCGGCCGCGCAGGCGCTCGCCGCGCTCGCGGACGGGGGGATCGAGACGGAGACCTTTTCGCTCGGACAGCCGAGCCTCGACGAGGTCTTCCTCGCCCTCACGGGGAAGCCGCCCGAGGATGAGCGCGCGACTGCCGAAGACGTGGAGAATGCGGAGGTGGCGCGATGAGCGCTGACGTGCAGCAAGCGACCGTGAAGGTCCGCACCGTGCTGCTTCCCGCTGAGGAGCGCCCTGCGCCAGCCGGGCCGATCAGCTCGTCGATCACGTACGGGTGGCGCGCACTCCTGAAGATCAAGCACATCCCGGAACAGTTGTTCGACGTGACGATCTTCCCCGTGATGATGACCGTGATGTTCTCGACCATCTTCGGCGGGGCGCTCGCCGGGGACATCAGCGGATACATCCAGTGGCTCATCCCCGGCGTCTTCGTGCAGACACTCGTGATGATCACGATGTACACGGGCATCACCCTCAATCGCGATATCTCGAAGGGGGTGTTCGACCGCTTCCGGTCTCTGCCCGTCTGGCGACCGTCGCAACTGGTCGGCGCGCTGCTGGGCGACCAGGTGCGCTACACGATCGCGGGAGTGATCATCCTCGCCGTCGGGTTCCTGATGGGGTTCCGCCCTGCTGGCGGGTTCGCCGGGGTGGCGGTGTCGTTCGTCTTGCTGCTGGTGTTCAGCTTCTGCCTGTCGTGGGTGTGGACGATGGTCGCGCTCATCATGCGCACGGAGCAGGCGGCAATGGGCGTATCGATGTTCATCCTCATGCCGCTGACGTTCGTGTCGAACATCTTCGTGGATCCGCGCACGATGCCGGACTGGTTGCAGGCGTTCGTCGACGTCAATCCGGTCAGCGTCATCGTGGGCAGCATGCGTGACATGATGAGCGGCGTCTACGACGCGGGATCCATCGGACTCGTTCTCGTGTACTGCGCCGTGCTCGTGGCGGTCTTCGGGCCGATTTCGATGTTCATCTACAACCGCAAGAACTGACGTTCCCTTCCGCATCCGCCTCGTGCGGTGTTCCTGCGTGCTGCGAGGTAACGAGACGGATACACTCGACGGAGCGTGTCAGGAGGAACATCGGTGGCGAAGAAGAACGACGACGTCGTTATCGGCCCAACGGGCCGCCCCTACAACGGTTTCGTGACGCCGGAGAAACTCGACAGACACGGGCCGGCGCGGATCATCGCGCTGTGCAATCAGAAGGGCGGCGTCGGCAAGACGACGACGAGCATCAACCTCGCCGCCTCGCTGGCCAGCTACGGGCGCCGCGTGCTCGCAGTCGACTTCGATCCGCAGGGCGCGCTATCGGCCGGTCTCGGCATCGCGACGCACGACGTGCCGACCATCTACGACCTGATGCTCGACACCAAGAGCGACCCGCACGAGGCGATCATCCCGTCGAACGTCGACGGCCTCGACGTGATCCCCGCGAACATCGACTTGTCGGCAGCTGAGGTACACCTCGTCAACGAGGTTGCGCGCGAGATGATCCTCTCGCGCGTGCTCAGCAAGGTGGCGAAGGACTACGACGTCATCCTCATCGACTGCCAGCCGTCGCTCGGGCTGCTGACCGTCAACGCGCTCACCGCGGCGCACGGCGTGCTGGTGCCGCTCGAGTGCGAGTACTTCGCGCTGCGCGGCGTCGCGCTGCTGATCGAGACGATCGAGAAGGTTCAGGATCGACTGAACCCCTCGCTCGAACTCGACGGCCTGCTCGCGACGATGTACGACGCGCGCACGCTGCACTCGCGTGAGGTGCTCGAGCGCATCGTCGAGACCTTCGGCGACAAGGTCTTCGAGACCGTCATCGGGCGCACCGTGAAATTCCCCGACGCGAGCGTCTCGGGCGTTCCGATCATCGAGTACGCGCCGAGTCACGACGCCGCCCAGGCCTATCTCCGCCTCGCGCGCGAACTCGTGCACCGAGGGGCGGTCGCGTAGTGCCCGCCCCGATCCGCCGCAGGCGGCAGACCGACACTGCGCTGTGGGCGTCGCGCCGCGCCCCGCGGCGCGACGCAGTCGCATAGGGCGATGACGGATCCGTCGGACGCCGCACTCGACGCCGGGGCGCGCCCGTCGGACGAGACGGGGTTCCGTGTCTCGTTGGCGAACTTCGACGGGCCGTTCGATCTGCTGCTGAGTCTCATCACGAAGCACGAGCTCGACATCACGGAGATCGCGCTGTCGGCCGT
>JAJYSF010000193.1 GCA_021793715.1 Actinomycetes bacterium | reverse complement strand
CCGAACTCGTGGGTGTCGGCGTGAACGCCGCTGCGCACCCGAACGAGAACGCGCTGGTCGCGCCCGAGGCGCTCCGTGATCGCGCCGATCCGCTCGATCTCGATGTCGGAGTCGACGATGATCGTGCCGATGCCGACCGAGACCGCCCGTTCGAGCTCGCCGAAGGACTTGTTGTTCCCGTGGAATCCGATGCGGTCGGCGGGCACGCCCGCCGCGAGCGCGGTCTCGAGCTCGCCGCGCGAGCACACGTCGATGCTGAGACCGGCGTCGAGCACCCAGCGCGCGATGTCCGCCGTCAGGAGCGCTTTGCCCGCGTAGTAGACGCGGCAGATACCGCCGTGACGGGACGTCGCGTGAGAGAAGGCGCGATATGTCCGGTCCGCGCGACCGCGGACGTCGTCTTCGTCGAGGACCATGACGGGCGTGCCGTGACGTGACACGAGCTCGGTCGCCGTCAGTCCGCCGACGACGAGTTCTCCGCCTGCCCGGTGCGCGGACGCGGGCCAGACGCGCTCGACCAGGTCATTCGCGTCCGCGGGGACGCTGAGCCACGAGGGGGCGAGCGGGTGAGCAGTGCCGGACGCGGAGACCATCGAGCGGGTACGACCTTACGGATTGACGAGGCAGGGACCGGCCGTGATCGCCGTCACGCCGGGTGTCTCAGAGTCTACTGTGAGCGCCGGGCGGGCGGTGTCGCGGGAGATTCGGTCACATCCGTTCGGGCGCGCTCACGCCGAGCAGCGACAGGCCGTTGCGCAGTACCTGGCCGGTCGCGTCGTTGAGCCACAGGCGCGTGTGGTGCACCGGCTCGACGGCGCCGTCACCCTTCGGCGTGACACGGCACCGGTCGTACCAGCGGTGGTAGAGGCCCGCGAGCTCCTCGAGATAGCGAGCGACGCGGTGCGGCTCGCGCACCTCTGCGGCGTAGCCGACGATGCGCGGGAACTCCTGCAATGCGCCGAGGAGGGCCGCCTCCGTCTCATGCGTGAGCAGTTCCGGGTGGAACCCCTCCCGCGCTACGCCGGAGTCAGCGGCATTGCGCGCGACGTTGTGGGTGCGCGCGTGGGCGTACTGCACGTAGAAGACGGGGTTGTCGTTCGTGCGCTTCTGCAGCAGCTCGGGATCCAGGTCGAGGGGCGAATCGGCCGGCGAGCGTTCGAGCGAGTATCGCAGCGCGTCGGTCCCGACCCACGCGACGATGTCGTCCATCTCGATGATGTTTCCCGCACGCTTCGAGAGGCGCGCGCCATTGATCGAGACCATCTGGCCGATGAGGACCTCGATGTTCTTCTCGGGATCCTCTCCCGCGGCGCCCGCGAGGGCCTTGAGGCGGTGCACGTACCCGTGGTGGTCGGCTCCGAGCAGGTAGATCTTGCTGATCCAGCCGCGGTCGCTCTTGTCGAGGTAGTACGCGGCATCCGCGGCGAAGTAGGTGTAGACGCCGTTCCCGCGGCGGATGACGCGATCCTTGTCGTCGCCGAAATCGGTCGTCCGCACCCACACGGCGTCGTCGGCGTCATAGACGTGCCCCTGCTCACGCAGGCGATCGACGGCGCCGTCGATGAGGCTCGGATCCCCCGAGTGCAGGTCGCGCTCCGAGAACCACACGTCGAACTCGACATTGAACGCGGCGAGGGAGGCCTTGATCTCGGCGAGCTGATGCGGGTACGCCAGATCGCGGGCGAGGACGAGCTGCTCGTCGCGGGGCAGCGAGAGCAGATCGGGACGCTCCTGGAGCACGGCGCGGCCGAGTTCGTCGATGTACGAGCCGGAGTAGCCGCCCTCCGGCTTCTCCTCGTCGTTCAGCGCCGCCACGATCGACGCGCCGAAACGATCCATCTGCGCGCCGGCGTCGTTGATGTAGTACTCCCGGGCGACGGTGGCGCCGGATGCCTCGAGCAGTCGGGCGATCGCATCGCCGAGCGCCGCCCAGCGCGTGTGTGCGACATGCAGGGGCCCGACCGGGTTCGCGCTGACGAACTCGAGGTTCACGCGGTTGCCCGCCTGGGCGTCGTTGCGTCCGTATGCGGCGCCGGCGTCGACGATCGTCTTCGCGAGCTGCCCGGCGGCCGCGGCATCGAGGCGGATGTTGATGAAGCCCGGTCCCGCGACCTCGACCGAGGCGACGCCGTCGACGGAGGCGAGGCCGTCCGCGAGCTCCTGCGCGAGTTCGCGCGGGTTCTGCCCGACACGCCCCGCGAACTTCATCGCGGTGTTGGTCGCCCAGTCTCCGTGGTCACGGTTGCGCGGGCGTTCGAACGTGATGTCATCGGCCGTCACTCCGAGCGGCTCGCCGGGGCGGCGCTTCTCCGCGACGGCGTCGAGGACGGCGAGCAGGGCGGAGGCGAGAGCGTCGGGGTTCATAGGGAATCAATCCTAGAAGCCATACGCTTGGAGCATGCACCGTGGTCACGCCCGCCTCGCCGCAGCCGCCGCCCTGATCGGATCCTTCGCACTCGCCGGATGCGCCACCGAGTCGTACGGCGTCGACGTCTCGGGCGGCTTGCCCCACGCCGCGCCGGAGGACACGCACGCCGAGAGTGAGGATCCGTCGCTACTCGTGTTCGGGGACTCCTGGACCTACGGGATGGCCGCGACCACTCCGACGGGCGGATACGCCTATCTCGCGGGAGAGTCGCTCGGCTGGGACACGACCGTCGACGGCGAGAACGGCAGCGGATACCTGCGTCCCGGCGAGCTCGGCGGGGTCTATGGCACGCGGGTTCTGCAGCTGGATCCGGAGCTCGAGCCCGACGTCATCGTCGTTCAGGGGTCCATCAACGATCGCGGCGCCGACCTCGACGGGCTCTCGGCGTCGGCACACGCTGTCTGGCGCGCGCTCGAGACGCGCTATCCGGACGCGGAGCTCGTGGTGCTGGGGCCCGCCCCGAGCGTGCTTCCCGTCGACGCGGCCGTTCGCAAGATCGACACCATCCTGAACCGGCTCGCGAACGTGGAAGGCGTCACCTACATCTCGCCGCTCACCGAGCAGTGGATCACCGAAGACAATTTCACGAAGGTCATCGACACCTCGTCGAAGAGCAGAAACCACCCCTCCGACAGCGGCCACGAGTATCTCGCCGAGCGGCTCGCCGAGGAACTCGAAGCGATCGAGTTGACGGCGGATGGGAGCTGACGAGCCGGCCCCGGCGCACGCGGGCAGCGCGAGGGCGGCTTTCCCCCCTGCACTCGCGGTCTGCCTCGCCGCTCCGGCCTTCTTCGTCCTGGAGATCGCGTGGGTGGGCTGGATCCTCTCGGCAGTGGGCCTCGCGGGCGCTTGGCTGGCGGATCGGCGCACGCGGTCCGGCCTCCTGCGCGACCTCGCGCTCATCGTCGTCGGGATGCTCATCGTCAGCGCGATCCCGCTCGCCGCCGAACTCGACAATGCCGCGATGCTGCGGTTCACCGTGGCGCTCGGGGGTGCTGTCGCCGTCCCCTATCTGCTGTCGCGCTTCGTGTTCCGCGACCACGCGATCCGTTTCCCGTGGCGCACGGGTGAGCGCTGGCGCCCGGTGCAGTGGATCTGGCTGGCAGCCGTGCTCGTCCTCGGCTGGCTGATCCTGCCGTTCTACTTCATCACGAGTGACGTCTATCTCAATTGGCCGGTCGTGGACACGCCCGACCTCATGGCACGCCTGTTCGTGGGCGTCGGCGCCGTCGGCATCTGGGACGAGCTCTTCTTCATCTGCACGGTGT
>JAJYSF010000192.1 GCA_021793715.1 Actinomycetes bacterium | reverse complement strand
CAGCTGGCTGGACGACCCGTACGACGTCAGAAGGGCGCCGCGACGCCTGCTCGACCTCGTCGACCTGGCGACCGAGGACTACTTCCAAGCTCGCAAAGCGCGGCCCGATCTCCTGACGACGCAGAACGACGCCGAGCTGCAGCGCTGGTCGGTCGGCCGCGGGATCATCGACTACGTCTCGTCGCTCACCGATGCCCAGGCGATACAGCTCGACGCGCTTCTCCGTGGTCAGACCGAGCGTCTGTGGGAGGCCGGACAGGGGCTCTGAACGACGCGATTGCCTCGGGTGAGCGCACGTCTTCTGCTGCTCACGTTGCGACGGCCCCCCATTCGGGGCATAGACTTGCCCGCGGACTTGGTCTGCGGCGAATCGCGCGCGCGGGCGCTTCGACGATGAGCACCGTTGGCTTCACAAGAGCTGATCACACCCCGGGTGGCCTCGTCTCCGTCGATTGACTTAATGGTCTGCCGCGCCATCTGCGCGCAGAAAGGATCTCTATGCTCGGTTCCACCCTTCAGACCACGCTCGATACTGTCCTCGCCCGGAATCCCGGCGAGCCCGAGTTCCACCAGGCCGTCCACGAAGTGTTCGATTCGCTCGCCGTGGTGCAGGAGCGGCACCCCGAGTACAACGACATGGCGATCCTGACGCGTCTGTGCGAGCCCGAACGGCAGATCATCTTCCGTGTGTCCTGGGTGGACGACGAGGGCAACGTCCAGGTCAACCGCGGTTTCCGCGTGCAGTTCAACTCCGCGCTCGGGCCGTACAAGGGCGGCCTGCGATTCCGCGAGTCGGTCAACCTCGGCATCGTGAAGTTCCTTGGCTTCGAGCAGATCTTCAAGAACTCCCTCACCGGGCTGCCGATCGGCGGCGGCAAGGGCGGCAGTGACTTCGACCCGGCAGGCAAGTCCGACGGCGAGGTCATGCGCTTCTGCCAGTCGTTCATGACCGAGCTGCACCGCCACATCGGTGAGCACACCGACGTCCCCGCGGGTGACATCGGTGTGGGAGCGCGCGAGATCGGCTACCTGTTCGGTCAGTACAAGCGCCTCACGAACCGCTACGAGGCAGGAGTGCTCACCGGTAAGGGACTCGACTGGGGTGGATCGCTCGTGCGCAAGGAGGCGACCGGGTACGGCGCCACGATCTTCGCGCAGGAGATGCTGGCGGCGCGCGGTGAGAGCCTCGACGGGCGCACGGCGATCGTGTCGGGATCCGGGAACGTCGCCCTCTACGCGATCGAGAAGGTCCACCAGCTCGGCGGCACGGCGATCACCGCATCCGACTCGAGCGGGTACGTCGTGGATCAGGACGGCATCGACCTCGGACTGCTGAAGCAGATCAAGGAGGTCGAGCGGGGGCGTATCAGTGAGTACGTCGACCGCCGCGGCGGCCGTGCGCACTACGTCGCCGGCGGTTCGGTCTGGGAGGTTCCGGGCGACGTCGCCATCCCGTCCGCGACGCAGAATGAGCTGCACGAGAACGACGCCATCGCGCTCGTGAAGAACGGCGTGCGTGCCGTCTCGGAGGGCGCGAACATGCCCTGCACGCCGAAGGCCGTCGACATCTTCCAGGACGCGGGCATCGCCTTCGGGCCGGGCAAGGCGGCGAACGCCGGGGGCGTCGCCACCAGTGCGCTCGAGATGCAGCAGAACGCGTCGCGTGACGCATGGTCGTTCGCCTACACCGAGGAGCGTCTGACCGACATTATGCGCGGCATTCACCAGAATGCGCTCGAGACGGCGGAAGAATTCGGACGGCCCGGCAACTACGTCATCGGCGCGAACGTGGCGGGCTTCCGCAAGGTCGCCGACGCGATGATGGCTTTCGGCGTCATCTGATCGATTCGACTCAAGGATGCGGCCGGTGGGACATCCCACCGGCCGCATCGTCGTCGGACGTTCCGAACATCATCGGTCGCGTACGGTCGGCGTCACTCCACGACGCGCATGAGCGTGAAGAGCGGGAGATCGTCTTCGTCCTGCACCGGGACCGTCCCACTCGGCGCGAGCCACACGCGCGTCTTCTCGCCGAAGTTCTCGATGAAGCCACCGAGCTCGACCGCGTCGGTCTCTGTCCCGAACGGTCCATCGATGAACTCGCAGTGCTCCGCGGTGCCGCGATCGACGATGCCGATGCGTGGCATGCGCTCGAGTTCCGAACCGTCCGCCGGAGCGATCGTCGCCTCGGTCAGGCACAGCCCTTCCGCCGCCATCGAATCCGAGGTGAGAGGAAGGATCTGAGACACGTCGACGACGATTCCCTGTTCCGCGTATGCGTAGGGCGCGGCGAGGATCTCTTCCAACGTCGCGGCGTCGACCGCGGCGAAGTCGGACTTAACGGCCTCCGCGCGCGCGTCTGAGAGCCATTCCGATTGCTCGAAGATCGCAGTCTCCTCGGCCTGCTCCTGCGCAAGGCGGCTTTGCTGTTCTTCCGCGTTGCGCTGGACCATCGCCTCGATCTGATACTCGGCGATCACACTCAAGACGAGGAACGCGGCCGTGATCACGGCCACGACCGCGCTCAGGATGAGACCCGTGAGAGCGACGCCCTTGGGCGCACTCTTCCGCAGCGCGATGATCGCCGCGACGACCCCGCCGATCGCCACCACGATGCCTCCGATCACGAAGGCCATGCGGAGCTCGAACGGAGCAGGCAGAAACGCGATGGTCAGTCCAGCGACGGCAGCAACGATCGCGATGATCCCCAACCAGAGCGCCCCGCGGCTCCCCCGCGGCGCGGCAGGCGGCGAGGGCGCCGATGTCGCCGGTGGCCCCGAATGCGTGGTCACCGGGTGCTGCGTACTGCCGCGCGTGGCGTCGCCCATATCGCTCTTCTCCCCCTGGTCGGCGCCCTCTAGCATCCGTCAACGAAACTGAGCATAGCAAGGTCACAGGCCGCGCCTCGGCGGCGTAATTCGTCGTTCCCGGGATCCGAAATCAGCGGTCGTGCGCGGGCGCTGCGCCGATGATCTCGTCGAGTGCCGCCCGCGTCGTCACGCGCTGCGCGATCTCGTCGTCGATCCGGTCGCGTTCCGCGATCAGTCGCTCGGTGAGTTTGCTCGTCTGCGATTCGGGCTGTGCCATGCACGGCAGCACATCCGCGATCGCCGTGGTGCCGAGCCCGGCTGTCAGCAGCTGGCGTACGAGGGCGACACGCTCCACCGCTGATTCGTCGTAATGACGCTGGCCGCTCGCACTGCGGCCCGCCTCGATCAACCCACAGTCCTCGTAGTACCGCAGCGAACGCACGCTCGCTCCGGTGCGTCTGGACAGCTCGCCGATTCGCATCACTTGCCCCTCACATTGATGTCAGGTCTTACCGTAGTCGACATGACACAGAACTCGCATGCCACTCCCCCGCAGTCCCCGGTAAAGCAGCTCCGTCTCGTCGTGGAGGCAGCCGACTTCGACGCGGCCCTCGCTTTCTATCGGGACGCTCTCGGGCTCCCGGAACGCACCGCGTTCCAAGGTGAGGGCGACGCGCGCGTCGCGATCCTCGATGCGGGCGCGGCGACGCTGGAGATCTCGAATCCGGCGCAGGTGCGCATGATCGACGAGGTCGAGGCGGACGGTCGACCGAGTGCCCACATTCGCGTCGCCTTCGAGGTCGACGACGGCGCGGGCAGAACCGAACGCCTGGTGCAGGCCGGTGCCGAGCTCATCGCGTCCCCGCGCCGGACGCCGTGGCGGTCGC
>JAJYSF010000191.1 GCA_021793715.1 Actinomycetes bacterium | reverse complement strand
CTCCGAAAGACGTCGCCGACACCCTTCGAAACGCGCTCGCGTTCGTCGATGCGGACAAGCTTCTGCCCAGCACAAACTGCGGTATGGCGCCATTGCCGCGGAATGTTGCGCTCGCGAAGATGAGCGCGCTGAGCGCGGGGGCCGACATCGTTCGCCAGCAGCTCGCTGCTGCGTAGCCATGCCACCCGGGCAGGATCGGACACCCGAACGGCGAAGCAGAAGGCGCCCCGAGCCGAAGCTTGGGGCGCCTTCTGCTGAACCAGGTGCTTAGCGCGCCGCGTAGTACTCGACGACCAGCTGGACCTCACAGGTGATGGGAACCTCGGCGCGCTTCGGGCGCGAGACGAGCTTCGCCTGCAGCTTGTCGAGGGAGACCTCGAGGTAACCGGGAACCGGGGGAAGAACCTCAGCGTGACCACCGGCGGCCGCGACCTGGAAGGGCTCGAGACCCTCGCTCTTGGCCTTGACCTCGATCGTTTGGCCCGGCTTCACGCGGAACGACGGACGGTCGACGAGCTTGCCGTCGACGAGGATGTGACGGTGCACAACGAACTGGCGCGCCTGCGACGTCGTGCGGGCGAAGCCCGAACGGAGCACGAGCGCGTCGAGACGCATCTCGAGCAGCTCGACGAGGATCTCACCCGTCAGGCCCTCGGTGCGGTTCGCCTCGTTGAACAGGGTGCGCAGCTGCTTCTCGCGGATGCCGTACTGCTCGCGCAGACGCTGCTTCTCACGCAGACGGACGGCGTAGTCGCTGTCGGCCTTGCGCTTGGTGCGTCCGTGCTGGCCGGGGCCGTACGGACGGTTCTCCATGTAGCGCTGAGCCTTCGGCGTCAGCGGGATGCCGAGCGCGCGGGACAGGCGGACCTTGCGACGGTCCTGTGCCTTCGTAACCATGTCGGTTCCTTTCACGTGCCGCAGATGCGGCTTCACGGGCGTACATGCCGCCTTCTTCCCTCACGCGGGCGTACGCCGCACTGCCCGCGGGAATAACGAAGGGGATGTGCTCGGACTTCGAGCCGATCAAGTCTAACAGAGCACGCCCGCGCTAATCACCGATGATTCGGCGGATCTTCTCGAGCCGTTCCGAGAGCTCACGCTCCGCCCCATGCGAGGTCGGTTCGTAGTAGCGCCGGCCACGCAGCTCGTCCGGAAGATACTGCTGTGGCGACACACCGCGCGGGTCGTCGTGGGGGTACCGGTACCCCTTCCCGTGGCCGAGACGCTTCGCTCCCGCGTAGTGCGCGTCACGCAGGTGCAACGGAACCGGGCCCATGCGTCCCGCGCGCACGTCTCCGAGCGCCGCGTCGATCGCGCTGATGACCGCGTTGGATTTCGGAGCCGTCGCAAGGTAGATCGTCGCCTCTGCCAACGGGATCCGCGCCTCCGGCATGCCGACGAGCTGCACCGTGTCGGCCGCCGCGACGGCGATCTGCAGCGCACGCGGATCCGCCATGCCGATGTCTTCGGCCGCGTGCACCATGAGCCGGCGAGCGATGAAGCGCGCGTCCTCCCCCGCCTCGATCATGCGCGCCAGGTAATGCACGGCCGCGTCCGCGTCCGACCCCCGGATGGACTTGATGAACGCGCTGATGACGTCGTAGTGCTCGTCGCCCTGCCTGTCGTAGCGCAGCAGTGCCCGGTCCACCGCCTGCGCGACGCCGTCCGGCGTGACCGTGGGCACGGATCCCTCATCGGCCTCACTCGCGGCGACGCCGGCGGCCGCCTCGAGCGCCGTCAGCGCGCGACGGGCATCGCCCGACGACAGGCTGACGATTGCGTCGCGTGCCTCGTCTTCGAGGACGACCGCGCCATCGAGCCCGCGGGCGTCCGAAACCGCGCGGTCGATGAGCTCGACGAGGTCGGCGTCGGTGAGCGGCTTGAGCGTGAGCAGGAGGGACCGCGACAGCAGCGGCGAGATCACCGAGAACGACGGGTTCTCCGTCGTCGCCGCGATGAGGATCACCCAGCCGTTCTCGACACCCGGCAACAGCGCGTCCTGCTGCGCCTTCGTGAACCGGTGAATCTCATCGAGGAAGAGGATCGTCGACTCGCCATACAGATCGCGCTGGTCGAGCGCCTGCTGCATCGCCTCTCGCACGTCCTTGACACCGGCCGTGATCGCCGACAGCTCGACGAAGCGGCGTCCCGACGACCGCGCAATCGCCTGCGCGAGCGTCGTCTTTCCGGTGCCGGGCGGGCCCCACAGGATCACCGAGACGGTTCCCGGCTTCGAGCCGTCGGGATCCGCCAGAGCGACGATCGGCGAGCCCGCGCCGAGCAGGTGAGACTGCCCCGCGACCTCGTCGAGCGAGACCGGGCGCATCCGCACGGCGAGCGGCGTCTGCCCCGCGAAGAGCGCACCGGAGGAGTTCACCCCTCCCACGTTACCGTCACGGTCCCGACGCGCGGCCCGCCGATGACTTAGGCTGGACCCGTCCTGTCCCCCTTTACGCGGATACCGCGCCAAGGAGCCTCCTGTGTCGACCTCCGACAACACCGCCGTCCCCGACAACACCACCGGATCCGACGAGACTGCCGAGTCCGAACAGCTCGCTGCGACTGAGCAGTCGGCAACGACCGAGCAGACCGCCGCGTCCGACAAGCCGTCGGAAGCCGTCGAGACGGCACCGGCCGACAAGCCGGCCGAGACCGACGAGGTCGCCGCGGCGGACGCGTCCACGCCATCGGACGACGCAGCGGGGACCGACAAGGCAGCCGGAACCGACAAGGCAGCAGACACTGACCCGTCCACCGCGCCCGCCACAGCCGCGGCGGCCGGCGAGTCCACCGCGCCCGACACGGTGGCGGAAACCGACAAAGCCGCCGCGACCGCCAAGGCACCGCGCCCCGGCCCGACGCCCTCCCCGACGCCGAAGCCGGGTCCCGTCCCGAGCCCGGCCGCGCTCGCGAAGCGTCCGAAGCCGCCAGCGCCCGCCGGAGCTCCCGACGTCCCCGCCGTCGTTCCGCCGACCTTCCCCGCGATTCCCGGCGCCAGCGAATGGGGCCGCGTCGATGAGAAGGGCGTCGTGTCCGTCCGCGAGGGCGACGATTGGCGCGTCGTCGGCGAGTACCCGGACGGCACGCACGATGAGGCCCTGCAGTACTACGTGCGCAAGTTCGATGAGCTCGCGTTCAAGGTGAACGCGATCGAGCAGCGTCACCAGGCCGGCGGTGCGTCAGCCTCCGCCCTGCGCAGTCAGGCCGGCCAGCTCAAGAAGGACATCGTCGGCGCCGCCGCCGTCGGTGACCTGGCTGCGCTCGAGGCCCGCCTCACCACCATGATCGACGAGCTCGCCGACGCGGCCGCCCAGGAGGCCGCCGCCCAGCGCGAAGCCGTCGACGCGGCGATCGCCGAGCGCACGACCATCGTCGAGAAGGTCGAGCAGCTCGCCGCACGCGATCCGCAGAACGTGCAGTGGAAGCAGGCGACGACCGAGCTCAACGACCTCTTCGCCGCCTGGCAGGACCATCAGAAGACCGGCCCGCGTCTGCCGAAGTCGACGGCCCAGGCTCTCTGGAAGCGTTTCCGCGACGCGCGCTCGAAGATCGAGCGCGCGCGTCGCGCCTTCTTCGCCGAGCTCGACGAGGTGCACAAGGCCGCGAAGGCGGAGAAGACGCGGATCGTCGAACGCGCAGAGGCGCTCGCCCCACGCGGCGAGGATGGGATCCCCACCTACCGCGCCCTGCTCGATGACTGGAAGCGCA
>JAJYSF010000190.1 GCA_021793715.1 Actinomycetes bacterium | reverse complement strand
GAACTCGATCTCGTCGCCGCCGGCGTGATCAGCGACATCGACGGCATGCGGCTGGTCGGCGCGCGCGGACGTGCCATGGCCGACGCTGCAGCGCGTGAGCAGACCGGAATGTCCGCCGTCGTCGGTGGACGAGAGCCCGACGTGCTCGACGCGATCGAGGCTGCGGGCCTCTCCCCCGCAAACCACAACGGCGGCGGCCAGATCGTCGCGGCCGGCAGCTCCGCCGGGCTCGCGGCACTCGCCGAGAACGCGCCGCGCGGCGCCCGTGTGATCGCCCTGCAGGTCGCCGGCGCATTCCACACGCCGTACATGGCCCCCGCCGCAGCCTCTCTGCAGACCGCCGTCGATGAGATCTCGTCCGTCTCGGATCCGCAGCTTCCCCTCTGGACGAACAGCGACGGAACCGTCGTCGCGAACGGGCGACGCGCGCTCGAACTCATCGTCCACCAGGTGCAGAATCCGGTGCGCTGGGACCTGTGCATGACGGACTTCGCCGAGCGCGGCATCACGGCGCTCGTCGAGTTCACGCCCGCGGGTGCGCTCACCGGCCTCGCGAAGCGCGGCCTGCGCGGCGTCCCCGCCGTCGCCCTCAAGACGCCCGACGACCTCACGGCCGCACGCGAGCAGCTCGCGGCGACGCGCGACTGACCGACGGTTCGAAGAGAGAAGACATGACTGCCGCCCTCAAGCAAGCTCCCCTTCACGCGTACACGCGAATCCTCGCGATGGGCGCGGCCCGCGGCGAGAACGCTGTGCCGAATGACGACCTGGTCGGCCCGATCGACTCGAGCGATGAATGGATCCGCCAGCGCACGGGCATCGTCACGCGCGCGCGGGCAGGCCGCGGCACGACCGCGATCGAGATGGCGACGGACGCCGCGCGTGAGGCCGTTGAGAAGGCGGGAGTCGATCCTGCTGAGATCGGTCTCGTGATCGTCGCGACGATCAGCAACCCGCGCCAGTCGCCGTCGGTCGCGGCCATCGTCGCGGATGCGATCGGCGCGACGCCCGCGGCAGCCTACGACCAGAATGCTGCGTGCGCCGGGTACTGCTACGGCATCGCGCAGGCCGACGCGCTGATCCGCGCGGGCGCGGCGAAGTACGCCGTCGTCATCGGCGCCGAGAAGCTCAGCGACATCGTGGATCCCACCGACCGCTCGATCTCGTTCCTGCTCGGCGACGGCGCGGGAGCCGCCGTCCTCGGCCCCAGCGATACGCCGGGCGTCTCAGTGTCGCAGTGGGGCTCCGACGGGTCGAAGGCGGGCCTCGTCGGCATGAACCACACCCTCACGGAGTTCCGCGACGGCGAGTCGGAGTGGCCGACCCTGCGCCAAGAGGGCCCCAGCGTGTTCCGCTGGGCCGTCTGGGACATGGTCAAGGTCGCGAAGAAGGCGCTTGACGAGGCGGGTGTTGCCGCCGCAGACCTCGCCGCTTTCGTTCCGCACCAGGCCAACGGGCGCATCATCGACGAGTTCGCCAAGCAGCTCGGGCTGCCGGAATCGGTCGCGATCGCGCGCGACATCGAGACGACCGGCAACACCTCTGCCGCGTCTATCCCGCTGGCGACGCACCGACTGCTCGAAGAGCGTCCAGAGCTGTCCGGCGGCCTGTCGCTGCAGATCGGCTTCGGCGCCGGTCTCGTTTACGCCGCACAGGTCGTCGTCCTCCCGTGAGAATCACGCCGTCACCCATAGACTGAGTGACGGTTTCCCGATCCACCCTTCTACGAACCACGATCAAGGAGAGAATCCATGGCACTGAACAACGACGAGGTCCTCGCTGGCCTGGCAGAACTCATCACTGACGAGACCGGAATCGACGCCGGCGAGGTCGCCCTCGAGAAGTCCTTCACGGACGACCTCGACATCGACTCGATCTCGATGATGACGATCGTCGTCAACGCCGAAGAGAAGTTCGGCGTCACGATCCCTGACGACGAGGTTAAGAACCTCAAGACCGTCAAGGACGCCGTCGACTTCATCACGTCGAACTCCTGAGCGTGTCCGGGGTGTCGCAGGCGAATCCCGCGGCGCCCCGGTCGTTCCCATCCACGGAGCAAGGAAACCCCGCATGACCAAGCGAATCGTCGTGACCGGTCTCGGTGCCACGTCCGCCCTCGGCGGCACGGTCGCCGAGAACTGGAAGAACCTCAACGCCGGTGTCTCTGGCACCCGCCGGCTCGAGCACGACTGGGTCGAGGAGTACAACCTCCCCGTGTCGATCGCGGCCGAGGCGACCGTCCGGCCGGACACCGTGCTCGACCGTCCGACCACGAAGCGCCTCGACATCTCCACGCAGTTCGGCCTCGTCGCCGCCGTGGAAGCCTGGCTCGACGCCGGGGAGCCCGAGGTCGACCCGGAGCGTCTCGGCGTCGACTTCGCGACCGGCATCGGCGGCGTGTGGACGCTGCTCAACGCCTGGGACACCCTGCGCGAGAAGGGCCCGCGCCGCGTGATGCCGATGACCGTGCCGATGCTGATGCCCAACTCGGCCGCCGGCTTCCTCTCACTTCACTTCGGTGCGCGCGCGTTCGCCCGCACCGTCGCCTCGGCGTGTGCATCGAGCGTCGAATCGCTCGACAGCGCCTACGAGCACCTCATGTCGGGCGACGCCGACATCGTCATCGCGGGCGGCGCCGAGTCGGCGATCCATCCCATCACGGTCGCGTCCTTCGCCTCGATGCAGGCTCTCTCGCGTCGCAATGACGAGCCCGAGACGGCCTCGCGCCCCTGGGACGCGGATCGTGACGGGTTCGTCATGGGCGAGGGTGCCGCGGTGCTCGTGCTCGAGACCGAGGAGCACGCGCTCGCGCGTGGCGCTCGGATCTACGCGGAGCTCGCCGGCACGGGCGTCACGGCTGACTCCCACCACATCACGGCGAATGATCCGACTGGGCAGGGCGCCGCGCGCGCCGTTCGCGCCGCGCTCGACGCCGCGGGGCGCTCCCCCGACGAGGTGACGCACATCAACGCCCACGCAACGTCGACGCCCGTCGGCGATCCTGCCGAGTTCGCCGCGCTCGAAACGGTCTTCGGAGATCGCGTCCGCGAGATCCCCGCAAGTGCGACGAAGTCGTCGACCGGTCACCTGCTGGGTGGTACCGGCGCGATCGAGTCCGTCTTCGCTGTCAAGGCGATCCAGGACCGCATTGCGCCTCCGACCATCAACCTCTTCGAGCAGGACCCGGAGATCGGCTTCCGTGCTTCACGTGAGACGCAGCCGCTCGGCGACGGTCCTCACCTCGCGATCAGCAACTCATTCGGGTTCGGCGGACACAACGCCGTCGCGGCATTCGCCACGTACGACAGCTGATGGACACATGAACGTGGGCCCCGGAGTACTCTCCCGGGCCCACGTTGGTTTTGCGTGACCGTCGCATGTTTCGCGCGGTCGAGGCACGCTGCCGCACTCGGCGGGCGGCGCGGAGGTCAACCGACCTTGTGCAGCCAGACGACCGGTGCGTCGTCGCCCGCGGTACGGAAGACCTCAAGCTCGTCATCCCATGCCGTGCCGAGCGCGATGTCCAGCTCGCGACGCATCTCGAGCGGGTCGAGGTTCTCCATCGCCGCCCGGATCCGCTCTTCGGGCACCGCGATGCTGCCGGCGGCGTCCATCTGCGAGTAGTGCACGCCCAGATCCGGCGTGTGCATCCAACGGCCGCCGAGCGAACGCGCGGTCGGTTCCTCCGTCACCTCGAAGCGCAGATGCTCCCAGCCG
>JAJYSF010000189.1 GCA_021793715.1 Actinomycetes bacterium | reverse complement strand
CGGCCCGCCTGGCGGCGACGATGTTCCCGGCCTCGTCGATCGGGTCGTACATCGCGGCCGTGACCGTGGCGATCACCGTCGTGGAGACGGCCGGGTCGACCGCGAACGTCAGGCCCATGGAAGAGGGGGTCTGCACGTTGGCGAGCGAGACGCCGATGTCGGGAACCTCGTCGACGGCGAGTTCCGCCGTCGTCAGATCGGCGTCCTTCTCCGCCTTGTCGAGGCTCACGACGTCCTCGTCACGACGGCGGGGGAACAGGACTCCCGCGGAGTAGGCCGTCACGGGGGCGTCGTGGATGATCTCCTCGTCGCCGCCCAGCGGGCCGGACAGGTCGCGCCGCAACCGGTCGAGGAGTTCGTCTCTGAACCGGTAGTGATCGCTGTGGTCAGGCACCTTGGTCCTCCCCGTCGTGAACGTACGGGTCGTAAGTGAAGCGGCCGAGACCCACCAGCCGTGGGGCCAACCAGACCCCTCGCTCGCCGAGACCCGCGATGGAGCCTGCGGAAGCGCTGCCCGCCACGGTCTCGACGGCGTCGACCCGCACGCCGGTGATGGTCGCGGGCCACCTGTCGGGAACGTGGTTTCTCGACCATTGCATATGGACGTACAGCTCCTTCGCGAACTTCTCCGACGTCAGCCCGACCGGCACTCCGGACGGGCCGTGGGTCACGACGTAGCGCGGGGCCTGGAACTCGTGTGGCGACCCGTCCTCCAGCCGATTCAGAACGACGTCGTCACCGGGGAAGACGCGTGCGGCGAGATGTTCCTGCAACTGTGAGGCCGTCTTGTCGAAGACGTCGTCCGGCAGGGCGAGATGCGACCCCGCCGGACGGTCGGTGTCCACGTCGCCCCCCATGAGTTCGATCCCCAACCGGGACGAACGCTTGCGCACCTGGTAGCGGCCCCAGCGACCCGAGCGGTCCTTGGACAGGTACATCGGCCAGGTCTTCATCGGTTCCAGCCTCATGAGCTCGTGGCGCGCCCGGGTCATCGCCACGTACAGCATTCGGGTCTCCTCGCTCGGGTCCTCCGTGTCCTCGCGGAGCGCCTCGGGATCGACGACCAGCACCCGGTCGAACTCGAGCCCCTTGGCCCGGTGCATCGACGAGACGACGAGCGACGCCGCCGGCTGCGCGGTCAGTTCGTCCGGCATGCGACCTTCGGAGATCAACGCGCGGAGCCGTGACAGGTCGAGGCCGGCGGAGCGACCGGGCACCGCCCGCAGCAACGATCTCCAGAGCGTCTCGGGCTCGGCGTCCGGCGGCAGAGGCAGGTTCTTCGCCAGTTCGACGAAGGCACCGCGCGTGAGGATCGAGGTCTCGGCGCGGCGGAACATCAGCCCGACCCAGGCGGGGACGGCGCGGTCGCGCGCCGAGCGCTGCACCCGGTGGGGGACTCCGCCCGCGTGCAACGCCTCGGAAACGAGAAGGGCCTGGCCGTTCGTCCTGCACAGGATCGCCGTGGACCCATCGTGGTCGCGCAGTCCCGCACAGACGAATTCGTCGCTCAGATCGCCGACCAGCAGGGTGTCGAGCAGCGCAGTGCGAAGCTCCTCGTACGGGACGCCCTCCGCCCTTCCCTCTCCTTCGGCTCCCGCCTGCAGACGAGGACCGAAGGACAGGGCGATTCTGGCCTCGTCCGTCACCGCCCGGAAGTTCTGGCTCAATCGCAGTTCGGTGAGCTCTTCACCGAATCTCGCCCGCAGCCAATCGAAGAACCGGTTCGTCTCTCCGGCCCGCTCCTGGGGGTCCTGCACCTGAAATCCGTAGATGGCCTGCGCGGGGTCGCCGACGACGGTGAAACCGCAGTCGTAAGTGTCGAGCAACGCCTCGACCAGTTCCCGGCGCGCGCCGACCAGGTCCTGTACCTCGTCGATGACCACGTGCCGCAGGTCCTCGTAGAGGTCGTTCACCGCGGGGTCGCCCATCAACTGCGCGGCGGCGGCGATCCGCGCGTCGAAGTCGCGTGACCGCCAATCGCCGGACGCGTCCACCTGCGTCAGCAGTTCCAGCGCCCACGAGTCGAACGTCCGGACCCTGACGTGCCTGGCGGCGTCGCCGTGTCGCGCGAGCCGCTCCTTCAACTCGCGGACGGCCGCTCGCGAGAAGCTGAGCACGAGGATCTCGCCCGCTCCGAGTCCCTCCCGCTCGACGAGGGCGTCGAGGCGGCGCACGAGCGTGTGGGTCTTGCCCGCGCCGGCGCCGGCGACCACGAGCGTCATCTCGTCTGCGGGGAGGTCGACCACCGCGCGCTGCTCGTCCGTGAGCAGCGGTGCACCGTCGTAGGGGGTGCTCATCTGGCCCTCCACAGGTCCTCGAACTCCGTGAAGGCCAGCTTTCTGTCGTAGTTCACGATGTTGTCGTGCACGTCCAAGATCGTGCAGACCTCCTTGCCGCCGTTCAGCGGCCCTCGGAGCCCGCGCCCGATCATCTGCGTGTAGGTGTTCGGGCTGTAGGTCGGGCGGGCGACGATCACGGCCCGCGTCGCGGGGGCGTCGAAGCCCTGAGCGAGCACGTTGTAGTTGGTGAGGACCCTGATCTTGCCGTTGCGGAACTGATCGATGTTGCTGCGACGCTCCGCCGTCGGGGTGCCGGAGTCGATCGACGCGGACTTGATGCCCATCCCGTTGAGCACCGCCGTCATCAGTCGTGCGTGGTTCACCGAGGTGGCGAAGAAGAGGATCGGCCAGTCGGCCGGCATCGCCTCGATCTCGTTGATCAGCATGGTGTTGCGCTCGTTGTCGACCGCGAGCCTTTGCTCTGCACTGGTGGGAAGGCTCCGGAGAAGATCCGCGTTCCGCAGTTCGTCGTCCGACAGACGGATCGTCGCGCCGCGCAGCTCACGGTGCTCGACTCGCGCCAGTACGCCCAGATCCTGCAGGTGCCTGAAGGGGTCGTCGCCCGGGAAGATCCCGTGGTCGAGCCGCCGCTGCCCATAGCGTTGTGAGAGGAGCCGAGTCTCCTCCTGGTTGAAACCGCGATAGGGCGTCGCAGACAGACCCACGAGTGGGCGGGACGTCCGGGTGGCGGTGAGCCCCAGCGACCGCAGGATCGGCGTCATTCGCTTGTACGCGCCGTGCGCCTCGTCCACGATGACGACCGCGGCTTCGCGCAGCCACGCGTACTCGTCCTTGTCGAGGACCTTTTCGAGCTTCGCGTCGGTGGCCACCACGAGGTGCGGTCCGCTTCGGTGAGCGACGGCCTCGAAACTGTGCCACAGCCTGCTGATCGTGAGCGGCTCCTCGGGCCCGACCTTCTGCCAGACGAACTTCCAGCTCTGCACCGCCTGCTCGCAGAGTTCCCAGGTCTGCGCGATCCACAGCACCGGGCCGGCCAGGCCTCGTTCCTTGAGGACCCGGATGACCGACTCCGCGGCGACCCGCGTCTTGCCCGCGCCGGTCGGCAGGCTCAGCATGGCGCGACCCGGTGCGGCGTCGGTCAGCAGCTCGTACATGTTCGTGGCGAGCCGTTCCTGGTAGTCGTGGAGGCGCGGGAACATCGTGGGCCCCTCCACCACCTCCGTCGGGTCGAGCGACTCGACCTTCGTTCCTGCGTACTCCTCCGGCAGGCCGAGCTCGTTCACGAACTGACGTGCGGTGTTGTCTCCGCTGAAGCGGGACGGGGCGTCGGGGATGCGGGCGGCGATGTCCTTGCTGTGGGTGCGCAGAAGGCCGGCACCATGGGCGTTGACGGCGAGTTCGGCGATTCGCTTGTCGTCCGGGGC
>JAJYSF010000188.1 GCA_021793715.1 Actinomycetes bacterium | reverse complement strand
GCCAGCGGCCGCCCCGGACGTCGATTGGAGGGGATGACGGGAATCGAACCCGCGTCACCAGTTTGGAAGACTGGGGCTCTACCATTGAGCTACATCCCCGGATCAGGCGATCCCGACGAGTCTACCGGATCTCGACCCGTGGGCAGGAACCGGCGGCCTCCCGGGCGCGTCACAGAGAAGCGGCGTGCTGCGCGGAGTATTCGAGGTACCGCTCGGCGTTGTCCCGCAGGCCGGCCACCTCCTCGTCTGTCAGCTCGCGCCGCACCTTCGCCGGAACGCCCGCGACGAGCGAGCGTGGTGGGATCTCCGTACCGGAGAGCACGACCGCGCCTCCCGCGACAAGACACGACGCGCCGATCCGCGCACCCGAGAGGATCACGCTTCCCATCCCGATCAGCGAGCCGTCACCGATCTCGCAACCGTGGACGACCGCGTTGTGTCCGACCGACACGTACTCCCCCAGCACGACCGGGTGGCCCGCATCGACGTGGACCGAGACGTTGTCCTGCACGTTCGAGCCACGGCCGATCGTGATCGACGCGACGTCACCGCGCAGCACGGCGTTGCACCACGCGCTCGATCCGGCCGCCATCGTGACGCGGCCGATGATGCGAGCCCCCTCGGCGAGGAAGACGTCATCGGCGAGCGCGGGGGCGTCGTCCGCGAGCGCGCGGACCGTGGCATGGGGTGAGATCGTCATGCCGCTGAGCCTATCGATTCGGCGCCTCGCGAACATCGCGTGTTAGGGAAGGCTCACTTTTCCCAGGTCACACCCATATTCAGCGCAGGCTCACCTTGCTTGCGTGGGCGCGACAACGGAGTAGATTCGGTACCACGCGGAGCTTCCGTTCTCCGCCTGAACCGAAGAAAGGGGTTCCCTCATGGCCACCACCGTCAAAACCACCGCTTCCAACGCGACCGCTGCGTCGAGCACCTCCCAGTTCCTCGCACCCGTCGTCCTCGGCCTCCAGGCGCTCACGATCAACGGCAAGCAGGCACACTGGCACGTCCGCGGCGCGAACTTCATCGGCGTGCACGAGTTCCTCGACACGCTCGTCGCGAACGCCGGCGGCTGGGCCGACGAAGCCGCCGAGCGGATCGTCGCCCTCGGTCTCCCCCTCGACGCCCGCGCAGAGCGTGTCGGCGAGAAGGGCTCGACCACCGGCGCGCCGGCGGGCTTCGCCCAGTCGGATGAGGTCGTCGCCGGTATCATCTCCGACATCGACCGCGTGATCGCCGACCTCGACGCCGCAATCGAGGGCCTCGACGAGACCGACCTGACGAGCCAGGACATCGTCATCGGGATCAAGTCGGGCCTTGAAAAGGACCGCTGGTTCCTGTTCTCGCACATCGCTGAGTAACTCGGACCTCACGGCCCCGTCGTCTTCGAGACGGCGGGGCCGTCGCCGTGTCCGCAGGTGCCTACGCGAGGTGCGTCAGACGTCCGCCGAGCAGCGTAGCGTGAACCGGCATCGCCCCCAGCTGTGCACGGGTCGCGGCGAGCGGGTCGTGCGCGATGATCGCGAGATCAGCGGCGGATCCCGGGAGGATGACGTGCGGATCCGTACTGCCGCCCGCCGTCGACGCCGCCAGCGCCGTACGCACATCGATCGCCTGATCCGGGTCCCACGACGCGCGCTCGTCATCGGTCCGGAACACGGCGGCGGCGATCTGCGTCCACGGATCCAACGGTGACACCGGCGCGTCGGATCCGAACAGCAGCGTTGCGCCCGCGTCGCGCAACGCGCGCAGGGGGTACGCACGCGCGGTCTGATCCGCCCACAGCGTGTCCGTGAGATCGCGGTCGTCGATCGCGTGCTGCGGCTGAACGCTCGCCTCGACGCCCAGCCGAGCGAAGCGCGGAATGTCCGCCGGCGACACCAGTTGGGCGTGTTCCATCCGACCCGGCACGCCCGCTGTCGCGAAGGCGTCGAGCGCGGCGGTCGCGGTCTCGTCACCGATCGCGTGAACGGTCGTCGCGAAGCCGGCTCCCGCCGCCCGGATGAGCAGCTCGGTCAGGTCGGCCTGGCCGATGTTCATTGCGCCGCGACCGGTCTGATCTGAGTAGCCGACGGTCGTCGCCGCCGTGCGCGTGCCGAGGGAGCCGTCGGCGATGACCTTGAGCGGCCCGACCGTGACGAGACCGTTCGCGCTCAGCGCGAGCCCCGTCTCGAGCTCCTCGGCGCGTGCCTGGTCCAGGTGCTCCGGATAGATCCCGAAGGCGACACGAAGGAGGTGCCATCCGCGGTCGGCACGGCGGCGCCATGCGTCGACGTTCCAGGCGATGTCGAGGTCGTTCAGCCCGACGACGCCCCGCGCCGCCGCGCGTCGCGCGGCCCGCTCCACGGCGGCATCCGCGACCTCGTCGGCAACGTCGTTGATGCGCGTGCCGACGTCGAACGCGGCCTGCTCGCGCAGGACGCCGGCGGCGTCCGGTGCGATACCCTCACGCCGGTGCGCCGCGGAGTTCAGCCACAGCGAGTGGAGATCCGAGTTCACGACGTACGTCGGCACGTCGCCGGTCGTCTCGTCGAGGAGTGCGAGCGACGGCGCGTCCGTCCACAGTGCGTCGCGCATCCCCACGAGGATCCGGCGGCCATCGCCGCGCACGGGGGCCGTCGCCACGATTCGAGCTGCTTCGATGGCGCCGGACGCTTCCGCGACCGAGCCGCGCTCGGCGGCGAGGGCCCACGGCACGAGGTGAACGTGGTGATCCCGCAGACCCGGCACGACCCAGGAGCCCTCGACATCGAGCACGGCGCCTCGACGACGCAGATTCCCCGCCGGTGCGATGTCGCTGATGCGCCCGTCTGCGAGCCAGAGATCGAAGAGGCCGTCTCGCTCGACGTCCGGGTGGGCGATCAGGTCGCGTCCCTCCCCCGCGATGCGGACGTTCGCGACGACATCGACGACGGAGCCGAAGTTCATACGCCTCACTTCTGACAGGTCGGGCACCAGTAGAGCTTGCGGGCCTGCATCTCCTCGAGCAGGATCTCCGTGCCGCACACGCGACACGGGAGACCGGCGCGGTGATACACCCAGTGCCGGTCGTCGCGACTCGCCATGGCGCGACGCCACGCGCCCGCCGCCAGGCCGTCCATCGTCATCATCTGGCCGGTCTGCACGCCGATCTCGAGGAGCGCCACCCAATCGCGCCAGAGCGCCCGCGCGATCTCTTCCGGCACAGCCTTCCCCGGCACGTGCGGGTCGAGCCCGGCACGGAAGAGCATCTCGGCGCGGTAGACGTTGCCGATCCCGCTGACGACGGCCTGGTCCATCAGCAGCTGACCGATCGCGACGGCGCGCCGACGAACGGCGGCGACGAAGCGCTCCTCGTTCTCGGCGGGGTCGCCCACGAGCGGATCCGGGCCGAGGCGGTCGATGACCGCGCGGACCTGTTCCGGCGTCTCGACGACGCAGGCGGTCGGACCGCGCAGATCCGCGCACGCCTCCGTCGTCATCACGCGCGCACGCACCTGGCCCACGACCGGCGGCGGCCACTCGTCCGCGTCGTCGATGTCGCGGGTTTGCTCGGACATGCGCACGTGCACGCGGGTCTTCCTCGGAGCGCCGATTGACGCGAGCGAGTTCTCTCCGGCGTCGTCGAACACGGGGTCGTCGAGCTCGGTTCCGCGCTGGTTGGTCTGCCCCATCCGGCCATTCGCCGCCGCGATCGTCGGATCCACGAGGATCTCCCCCGCGAAATCCCACGCGCCGTAGAGGCCGAGATGCACGCGCAGC
>JAJYSF010000187.1 GCA_021793715.1 Actinomycetes bacterium | reverse complement strand
TCCCCGTCGTGATCTTCTTCCTTATCGTGCAGGGGCGGATGGCCCAGGGCATGGTCGCCGGCGCGGTGAAGGGATGAACCGGATCCGGATCGGCGTCGACGTCGGCGGAACGAACGCGGTCGGCGTCGCCGTTGATGCGGATCTGCACGTCGTGGCGACGGCCAGGCAGCCCACGCGGCGCGGCTCCGACGGCGTCGTGGTGACGGTGCGCGATCTCGTGGCGGAACTGATTGCAACTCTGGGGCGTGACGCGTCGGCGGCGAACGGTGCCTTCGCGGGTGAGATCAGGGTCGAACGCACGTCCGCCACGTCCGGGACCGCGGTAGAACAGGTGATCGACTGTGTGCCACCGGTGACCGGACACCGAGTTGGTCCGCGTTCGGCGCAAGGGTGGTCCAAAGCGGTCGTCGAGGCCGAGTCGTCGAGCACGCCGACCGTGCTCGACGCGACGCGAGTGGCGGGCGGGGCCGCGGGCCCCGGTCGCCACGCGATGACGCCGCTGCGCGACGGCGCGCGCATGAATGTGCGTGTTGCCTCGGTCGGTGTCGGGGTCCCAGGCATCGTCGCGGGCGGCGTCGTGCGGCATGCGGTGAACCTCGACGTGCGGCAGATGGATCTCGCGGCGGCGCTCCGCGACGAGCTCGGCGTGCCGGTCGCCGTCGACAACGACGTGCGCGCCGCGGCGCTCGGCGCTTACGCAGTCCGGGGCGGCTCGCTTGCGTACCTCAATCTCGGGACCGGGATCGCGGCGGGCATCGTTGTCGATGGCCGCGTGCGTTCCGGATCCACCGGCGCCGCTGGCGAGATCGGGCACGTGGCGATCGATCCCGCCGGGCCGGAGTGCGCGTGCGGGCAGCGCGGTTGTATCGAGGCGTTCGCGGGCGGTGCCGCGATTGCGCACCGCTGGGAGGGCGCGGCGCGCGATCTCACTGGTGTCGTCTCAGACCCGCGGTCCGCGGCGCCGGGCGCGACGAGCGACGGTCTCGCGCGAGGCGGTGAGACGGGATCCTGTCTTGACACCGAGGGAGCGCCCGGCGATACGAGTCAACCCCGCGACTTCGCGGATCCGGGCCCTCCCGTGCCGGCCACGCTGTTCGAGGCCGCGGATCGCGGAGACGCGAGCGCGACGAGGATCCGCGACGACGCCGTGCGCGCGATTTCCGCGGCCGCGCGGATCCTCGTGCTCACGGCCGACCCCGACCGCGTCGTGCTGGGCGGCGGCGTGGCGCGTCTTGGGGAGCCCCTGCGCCGCCTCGTCGTCAGCGACCTGAGCCGCGCGGCCACGCGATCTCCGTTTCTCGCGGAGCTGCGAATCGCCGATCGTCTCGAGATCGAGGACCCCGCGTCACACGCGCCCGCCATCGGAGCCGCGCTGCTCGCCGGCTGAGGTCTGCGGTCCTGCTCGTCGTCGCCCGGCCGTTCATATTGCGCAATCGGCCCTTCGCCGACACCGCGAAGGGCCGATTGCGCGATACGACTCGCGGTGTGAGCGTCAGTTCGACTCCCAAGGGTCGAGGAGACGGACTCCGGTGCGCGTCATGTCGCGGCGATTTCGGGTGATGAGGGTGAGATTGTGACGGATCGCTGTCGCCGCAATGAGCGCGTCGAACTCCGGCATCGGGTCGGGGACATGGAACGATACAGCGATGCGAGCGGTGCGCTCGTCGACGGGCAGGATACGGTCTGCGAGATCGGCGAGAATCGCCTGCTCGAACCAGTCGCGTATCCGTGTCGCCGTGGCCATGTCGCGGCGCTGCAGCCGGAGAATCCCGCGCTCTATCTCCAAGACGGTGATGACGCTCAGCGCCAGACTATCGATCGACTGACGCTCGAACCAGGACACGAGCGATCGCGAGCGCTTCCGGCGATAGTCGCTGAGCGAGTTCGTGTCGAGGAGATACCTCATAGATCGAAGTCGCGCTCGGGCACAATCTCCCGCGGCGGAATGTCGAGCTCAATGTGCTCGAATCCAGGCAGGCTCCACCTGTCCCCGACGAGCCGACCGGCGCCCGTGATGCGGTTGTACTCATCGATCGTGAGGAGCACGTGCGCAGGCCTCCCGTGATCTGTGATCGTCACGGGGCCCTGCGCGGCGGCCCGCTTTGCCGCGCTCACGTCGCGATTGAACTCGCGGCTCGTGATCGTCGTCATCAGGGCCTCCTCTCCGAACGATGTACCTATTGTACCTTCGGGGATGGCGCGCGTCGTGATCGTCATCCTCTGATCCTGGCCGGTTGTCGTGTGCGCGACATCGAGGATCGAAACCTGTGGATAAGTCCGGGGAAGCGCGGCCAGGCGTCCCATTAGTCGAGCAGTCGGATGGCGTCGAAGACGACCCACTTCGCCGGGCCGACCGGGGCGTCGACGTCAAACCAGACGCGCACCAATCTCCGAATGGGCCATCCGCGCTGTCGCGAGTGCTCCCGCGTCCTGTCGGGCGCGGGCGAGGGCGTTCCGGCACGTGCCAATCGCGCGCGGACGCGAGGGAATCCGCATCCCGTCGCGCGTCAGTCGGTGCCGGTGTCGAAGGCCGCGGACTCGCCGAGGCTGTCGAGGTCGTCGTAGTCGGTCGTCGTCGCGTTCTTCGCGATCTGCTTGGCCTCGCCCTTCTCCAGGGATCCGATCAGGTCGCCCGTCGTGCCGCCGATGAGCCCGCGAGCGACGTAGTTCTCGAGGCGTGCGCGGCTGTCGGCGATGTCGAGGTTGCGCATCGTGAGCTGGCCGATGCGGTCGACCGGGCCGAAGGCCGCGTCCTCGACGCGTTCCATCGACAGCTTCTCACCGGCATACGACAGCGACGGGCCGCTCGTGTCGAGGATCGTGTAGTCCTCGCCGCGGCGCAGGCGGATCGCGACCGTGCCGGAAACCTCGGAGCCGACCCACTTCTGGATCGACTCGCGCAGCATGAGCGACTGCGGCTCGAGCCAACGGCCCTCGTACATGAGGCGGCCGAGCTTGCGGCCGAGCTCGTGGTACGTCTCGAGGGTGTCCTCGTTGACGATCGCGTTGAGGAGGCGCTCGTAGGCGATGTGCAGCAGCGCCATTCCCGGAGCCTCGTAGATGCCGCGGCTCTTCGCCTCGATGATGCGGTTCTCGATCTGGTCGCTCATGCCGAGGCCGTGGCGTCCGCCGATGTCGTTCGCCTTCATCACGAGCTGCACGGCGTCGCCGAACTCCTCGCCGTTGATGGCGACCGGACGACCCGCCTCGAAGGTGATCGTGACGTCTTCCGTCGCGATCTCGACCGACGGGTCCCAGAACTTCACGCCCATGATCGGCTCGACCGTCTCGAGCGAGACGTCGAGATCCTCGAGCGTCTTCGCCTCGTGCGTCGCACCCCAGATGTTCGCGTCGGTCGAGTACGCCTTCTCCGCGGAGTCGCGGTAGGGGTAGCCGTGTTCGACGAGCCACTCGCTCATGCCCTGTCGTCCGCCGAGCTGGCTGACGAACGCCGCGTCGAGCCACGGCTTGTAGATGCGCAGGCGCGGGTTGGCGAGGAGGCCGTAGCGGTAGAACCGCTCGATGTCGTTGCCCTTGTAGGTCGATCCGTCGCCCCAGATGTCGACGCCGTCTTCGCGCATCGCGCGCACGAGCAGCGTGCCCGTGACGGCGCGGCCGATCGGCGTCGTGTTGAAGTAGGTGCGTCCGCCGCTGCGAATGTGGAACGCGCCGGTCGCGAGAGCCGAGAGGCCCTCCTCGACCATGAGCGGCTTGCAGTCGATGAGACGGGACTTCTCCGCGCCGT
>JAJYSF010000186.1 GCA_021793715.1 Actinomycetes bacterium | reverse complement strand
GCCGCTGGCGTGGGTCGAATCGCCTCTGCAGATGATCGGCGCGGCGGAGTGGGCCGCGGCCCATCGCACTCGCGTCGACCTGGCGGCGCGACTCGCACCGCAGGTCGAGAAGACGGCCGGTGTCCTCAATCGGCTCGACGCACAGTTCGGCGAGCAGGCCGGCTACTACGGGATCCCGTGGCGAACGCTGCGTCGTCACGACCATTGGCTCGTCGGCGACGGATTCTCGGGGCAGTTCCGGCTGGCCGCCGCCGTGCTGCGCCCGCGCCGGCTCACGTTCCTCGACGACGGGCTCGCCACTCTCGACTTCGTCGACGCCATCGGCGGAGCGCGTCCGCTCATGCGTCCGGGCGTCGCCGAGCGCGCCGTGGCGCGACGCCTCGCTCCGCTCGCGCTCGATGCGATTCGGCTGCGCGCCGTCGCTGGTGACGCCGGCATCTTCACGACGTTCGACCTGGGCGAGGCCCGCGCGGAGCGGCTGCGGGAGCTGGGCGTCGGAGTCCAACACCACGCGTTCGAGTGGCTGCGCGCGGCGGCCACAAGGACGCCAGCGGCAGACGCAGTACGCGAGGATCGCGTGATCCTGGGCAGCGCACGCGTCGTCGACGGACATATGCCGCGGACAGAATACCTACAGTGGGTGCGAGACAGCGCGCGCGGTGCCGACACGGCGTATCTGCCGCACCGTCGCGAGGAAGAGGACGTGCTCGCGGCGGTCGCGGCGCTTCCGCGCGTGCGGGTCGTGCGCACGGGACTCCCCATCGAACTCGTTCTCGCCGGTCGCCGCGTTCCGCGCGAGATCGTGACGTTGCCGACGAGCGCCGCGGCGACGCTGCGGCGAGTGCTCGAGGGATCGCCCGTCGTCCTTCGCGAACGGCCACTCGTGACGCCCGCAAGGGCGACGCGATGACGTCGGGCGTCGTCGCGATCATCCCCGCGCGCGGGGGTTCCCGGGGCGTGCCGGGGAAGAACGTCGCCCGTGTCGGCGGCATTCCGCTCGTGGCGCGCGCCATTCGCTCGGCCCGCGCCGCTGGCATCGACCACGTCGTCGTCTCGACCGACGACGACCGGATCGCGCAGACCGCGTGTGCGTGGAACGCGGAGCTGATCGCACGACCCGCCGAGCTCGCGGGGGACGCGGCGACGTCGGAGTCCGCGCTGCTGCACGCGCTCGACCTGCTCGCTGACCGCGGCGTACGTCCGCAGGTCCTCGCGTTCCTGCAGGCGACGAGTCCCTTCATCCCCGCAGCCGGATTGCGCGACGCCGTGGCGCGCGTCTCGTCCGGTGACGCCGACAGCGTGTTCTCCGCGCGCGCATCTGACGAGTTCGTCTGGACGAGGCGCGGGGGCGCGACCGTGCCGACCGGCCACGATGCCCGTAACCGTCCGCGCCGCCAGGACCGGCTCCCGCAGCTCGTTGAGACGGGGGCGTTCTACGTGATGGACGTCGCGGGCTTTCGTGCCGCAGGTCATCGATTCTTCGGACGCCTCGACGCGCAGGAAGTCCCGGCGGAGACGGCGATCGAGATCGACACGCCAGGACAGCTCGCCGTCGCGCGCGCGATCGCGCACCTCGAGCCGGATCCCGCCGACGCGCTCGTCGACGTCGACGCCGTCGTCACGGACTTCGACGGCGTCCACACCGACGACACCGTGCGTGTCGACCAGCACGGCACCGAGTCGGTGCGCGTCAGTCGGTCGGACGGGATGGGCGTGCGGTTGCTGCGGGAAGCCGGCATCTCGGTCCTCATCCTGTCGACCGAGCGCAATCCGGTCGTGGCGGCCCGCGCGGCGAAACTCGACGTGGAGGTCATCCACGCGGTTGCGGACAAGGGCCGCGCGCTCGTGCAGTGGGCGGAGCGAGCGGGGGTCCCACTCTCGCGCATCGCCTACGTGGGCAACGACATCAACGACGTTCCCGCGCTCGATCTCGTCGGATGGCCCGTCGCGGTTCCCGCCGCGCACCCCGAGGCGTTAGCGCGCGCCCGACTGATCCTCACCCGACCGGGCGGCGACGGCGCCATCCGACAGCTCGCAGAGTTCGTCCTGGCCGCAGGCGTCGGAGTTCCGGCGCAACCAGAAGGGAGACGCCGATGAGCGTCATGATCGGTTCTTGTCAGATCGGCGGGGGCGCGCCCGCCCTCGTCATCGCGGAGATCGGGCTCAATCACAACGGGTCCGTCGAACTCGCCAAACAGCTCATCGATGTCGCCGCGGACGCGGGGGCGGATGCGGTGAAGTTCCAGAAGCGCACGCCGGAGATCTGCACGCCCGCACACATGCGAGACGTCCCGCGGGAGACGCCGTGGGGGACGATGACCTACCTCGAGTACCGACACCGCGTCGAGTTCGGGCGCGACGAATACATCGAGATCGGCGACCACGCCGTCATGCGCGGTCTCGAATGGTTCGCATCGCCGTGGGATGTGCCGAGCGTGGAGTTCCTCGAGGGTCTCGGGGTCGTCGCGCACAAGGTCGCCTCGGCCAGCGTCACCGATTTGGACCTGCTCGCCGCGTTGCGCGACACCGGCAAGCCGATCATCCTCTCGACAGGGATGTCGACGATGGCGGAGATCGACCTGGCTGTCGAGACGCTCGGCACGAGCGATCTCACGATCCTGCACGCGACGTCGACCTATCCGCTCGAGCCGACCGAGGCGAATCTGCGGATGATCCCGGTGCTGCGCGACCGGTTCCCCGGCGTCCCCATCGGCTACTCCGGGCATGAGCGCGGCCTGCAGATCTCGCTGGCGGCGGTCGCGCTCGGTGCCGTCGCGGTCGAACGTCACATCACGCTCGACCGGACGATGTGGGGATCCGATCATGCCGCTTCACTCGAGCCCGGCGGCCTCGCGACGCTCGTGCGCGATATTCGCATCATCGAGGCCGCGCGGGGCGACGGCGTAAAGCACGTCTATGCGAGCGAGGAGGCCCCGCGGGCCAAGCTCCGCCGCGTCCTGTCGTGACGTCGCAACGCGGCCGATCCGTGGCGGGAGAGCCAGCCATACGCGTCGTGGCGGTCGCCGACACGGACTCGTACGTGAAATGGGCAGCCGCCCTCGTCGCGGATCGCCGCATCGACGGTGAGCTCGTGGTGCTCGACACGGAGGTCGCCGTCAGCGACGTGCAGCTCCGCGCCGCGCTGACCGGATCCGGGCTGCCTCCCGAGCGCGCGCGACGCGCGTCGTTCGCAGACCTGCCCGCCCGGCTCGCGCGCGCCGACGTCGTCCTCGCCGCGGCGCGCGGCCCGGTCGCGCGCGTCGTCGCACGGGAAGCCTCGCGGCGAGAGCCGCGCCCCGTGATCGTGTCCGGGCTGCCGGGAATTTCGGTACCGGCAACCTGGCGGGCGCTGCACTTCCGGCGCCGATGCGACCTGATGATCGTGCACTCGCACCGAGAGGTGCGTGAGTTCCGTGCCCTGGCGAAGGAACGCGCTATCGACCAGCGGTTCGCGCTCGCGACGTTGCCGTTCGCCCGCAAGATCGCCGACGCTGATCCTGCGGGCCGGAGCGGCACCGACCTCGTCTTCGCCGCCCAGGCGATCGTGCCGCGAGCGCGGGAAGACCGAAGACGCGTGGCACGGATCCTCGTCGAGACGGCGAAGGCGACGCCGGATGCCCGCGTCGTCGTCAAGCTGCGCGGGCGTCCGGGGGAGCACGAGACGCATCGCGAGGAGGACGGATACGTCGATCTCCTCGCCGAACTCGGACCGCTGCCGGCAAACCTCGTCGTGTCGTACGAACCG
>JAJYSF010000185.1 GCA_021793715.1 Actinomycetes bacterium | reverse complement strand
CGGAGACGGGGTCCGCGACGGCGGCGTCGGGCGCCGGTGCTGCGGAGAGGTCCGCAGGCGTCTCGGTTGCCGGCGGCGCGTCGAACGTCACGACGGGGTCGGCGGAGGCCGCAGCCTCGTCCGATTCGAGATCAGCGACGGGCGCGGATGCGTCCTCCGCGACGGTTCCGGAGTCGGGAGCCGACTCCGTCTCCGGGGCTCGCGTCGAATCCGCAACCGATGCGCCGATATCGGCGACGGGCGCGCCCGGTTCGGGATCGGGCGTCACGCGCTCGGTTCCGGAAGGCGCGGCGTCGTGGGTCTCCGCCGGCTCAACGGATCCGGTTTCAGACGCGGCGGGATCGGCGGCCTCGTCCGCAAGAGGCGTCGCGTCGAAGACCTCGGCTGAGCGCGGCTGATCCGCGGAGACCGCCGCGCCCTGCTCCGGGGTCTGCCCGTCTGACGCGAGGGCGTCCTGCGGGTACGGGGCAGGCGCACTCTGCGCGTACGGCGGTGCAGTCTCCTGTCCGTACGACAGCGGTTGGTGCTGGCCGTACGGTCCAGGGGCGCCCTGTCCGAACATCGCCCCGGCGCCAGTGGCCGGCGTTGCGGACGACGGGGCCGCAGACGGATCATGCGCAGGGTGGTACGGGCCGCCGTGCGGCGCGGGCGCAGGCGCAGGCCACGCCGGTGCGGCCGGTCGCACACGCTTCGCCAACGGACGCGCGGGGCGTGCGCTGGGGTGCGCCACCGTCTGTTCGCGCCCGACGAAATCGGCCGAGAACGGCGGGATGAACCGCGCGAACACCGTGAAGAACACCCCGGCGAGCGCGACGACGAACGCGATCCATACGATGACTCCGGCGCGCAGCGGCGACCCAGAGCCGAACATGCCGTCGACGCCGCCGAACAATGCTCCCATCTGCTGGAAGAGATCGTCGATCGCGGCGGAGACCTGAAGCAGGATGAGGCCCAGGTTCAGCCAGACGAACGCCGCCACGGCGAACGCGACCGATGCGAGTTGGTCGAGACTCAGCGCGCCGAGGTTGCGCAGACGCGGTACGAACCGTCGGAGTGCGATGAGGAGAACCGCGGCGAACGGGAAGAACGCTGCGCCGAGCCCCGTGATGCCGATCCCCCAGACCGGCGTGTATCCGCTGACCACGTCGACCGAGAACGTCGAGAAGAAGGACAGCACCGTGAGCGCAAGACCGAGCGCGATGACGATCCACTCGCGCAGCGTGTACAGCCCGAGTCCGGCCTGCGGTTCGACGCTGCGCTCGTCGCCGCCGGAGACGGACGACGCCTGATCGATGAAGCGGTGCGGCGCGGCCGTCGTGCCTGGACCTCCGTACGGAGCCTGCACGTGCCCTGCGGGGCCGCGCACGTTCTGATCGCTCACTGTGGGTTCCTCTCCCTCATCATGTCTCGCACCACACGATCGTACGGCGATGTGGCGGTGGACGCATTCAGCACCCCTGACGGCCGGCTCACCCGAGGCATTGCGGCCCGAGGAGCGCCTTGAGGTCGCCGAACAGTTCTGCGGACACCTTCACCGGCATCGGCACCTCGAAGACCTTCGCCGTGCGACCACGATGCATCTTCAAGCGCAGTTCGGTGTCGCCGCGATGCCGTTTCAGGACGTCCGCAAGATCGCTGACAACGCGCTCGGTCGCACGCTGCTCCGGCATCAGCAGCGTGATCAGTCCGGTGTCGTCGGCGGATCCGAGGTCTGGTGCGAATGCTGACTGAGCGTGCAGATTGAGCCCATCGTCTCGGCGCGAAACGCGCCCCCGCACGACCAGAATCGCGTCCTGCGTCAGGATCGGCTGGAACTCGGTGTAGGTCTTGCCCATGAACATCACGGTGACCTCGCCGTCGAAGTCTTCGATCGTGATCATGCCATAGGGGTTGCCGCTCGACTTCGCGACGCGGTGCTGCGCGGTGGTCACGAGTCCGGCGATGGTGACCTGGTCTCCGTCGTCGAGCTCCTCCGAGCTCACGAGATCCCGGATGGTCATCGAACGATGCTTCGCGAGCGGAACCTCGAGTCCCGCGAGCGGGTGATCGGACACGTAGAGCCCCAGCATGTCGCGTTCGAATGCCAGCTTGTCCTTCTTCGTCCATTCCGGGCGATCCGGGACCTTCTGCACGTCGTCCGGCTGGTCCCACAGGCTGTCGAAATCGAAGCCGACCTCGCCGTTGGCGGCCTTGCGCTTCTCCCCGACCGCCTGCTCGACGGCCTGCTCGTGGATCTCGACGAGTGCGCGCCGCGTGGACCCCATCGTGTCGAAGGCGCCCGCCTTGGCCAGCGACTCGACCGTGCGCTTGTTGGTCACGTGCGCGGGAACGCGCTTCAGGAACTCGTGGAAGCCCGTGTACGGTCCCTCCCGTCGCGCCTCGACGATCCCCTCCACGACGCTCTGGCCGACGTTGCGGATCGCGCCGAGCCCGAAGCGGATGTCATCGCCGACGGCCGCGAAGAACTCGATCGACTCGCTGACGTCGGGCGGCAGCACCCGGATCCCCATGCGCCGGCATTCGTTGAGGTACATCGCGAGCTTGTCGCGCGAGTCGCCGACACTCGTCAGCAGAGCCGCCATGTACTCGGCCGGGTAGTGCGCCTTGAGGTAGGCCGTCCAATACGACACCAGGCCGTACGCCGCGGAGTGCGCCTTGTTGAACGCGTAGTCCGAGAAGGGCAGGAGGATCTCCCACAGCGCGGTGATCGCGCCCTGAGAGAATCCGTTCTCGGTCATGCCGCCCGCGAAGCCGACGTACTGCTTGTCGAGCTCGGACTTCTTCTTCTTTCCCATCGCACGGCGCAGGATGTCGGCCTGTCCGAGGCTGAACCCCGCCACCCGCTGCGCGATCGCCATCACCTGCTCCTGGTAGATGATCAGGCCGTAGGTGGTGTCGAGGATATCGGCGAGCGGTTCCTCGAGTTCGGGGTGGATCGGCGTGATCTTCTGTTCGCCGTTCTTTCGCAGCGCGTAGTTCGTGTGCGAGTTTGCGCCCATCGGTCCGGGGCGATAGAGCGCGATGACGGCCGAGATGTCCTCGAAGTTGTCAGGCTTCATGAGGCGCAGCAGCGAGCGCATCGGTCCACCGTCGAGCTGAAACACGCCAAGCGTGTCACCACGCGCGAGGAGTTCATACGCGTTGCGATCATCGAGCTCGAGCGTCTCGAGATCGAGCTCCTCGCCGCGGTTGGTCCGGATGTTGTCGAGCGCATCCGAGATGATCGTGAGGTTCCGCAGCCCCAGGAAGTCCATCTTGATCAGGCCGAGCGACTCACACGCTGGGTAGTCGAACTGCGTGACGATCTGGCCGTCCTGTTCCCGCTTCATGAGCGGGATGATGTCGATGAGCGGATCGGACGACATGATGACGCCCGCCGCGTGGACGCCCCACTGCCGCTTCAGGCCCTCGAGCCCGACCGCACGGTCGTAGACCGTGCGCGCCTCGGGATCCGTCTCGAGCAGCGAGCGGAACTCGCTGGCTTCCTTGTAGCGAGGGTGGTCGCGATCGAACATGCCGTCGAGCGGCATGTCCTTCGCCATGACGGGCGGCGGCATCGCCTTCGTGAGGCGCTCTCCCATGCTGAAGGGGAAGCCGAGCACGCGCGAGGCATCCTTCAGCGCCTGCTTCGACTTGATCGTGCCGTATGTGACGATCATCGCGACGCGCTCGTCGCCGTACTTCTCGGTGACGTAGTCGATCACCTCGGCACGGCGCCGATCATCGAAGTCGACGTCGAAGTCGGGCAT
>JAJYSF010000184.1 GCA_021793715.1 Actinomycetes bacterium | reverse complement strand
CTTCAGATGCTCGTCCAGCGCAGCACGCTTCTTCGAGACGCCGCGTGGCCAGAGCCGGTCGACCAGTACACGGCAGCCGTCCGCCTTCGCCGCGTCGTCATACGCTCGCTTGAGCCGCACGTCGCTCATCTCGCCGTCTCCCTTCCTGGTCGCGTTGCCGTGGAGCGGCGGCCCGGCGAGGTATGGCCGAGCCGCCGCGCACCGGCACCTTCCTACAGGGTCGGATCCGCCGCCTTCTTCGCCTTCAGCTTCTCGAGCGACTCGGCCGCCGCCGCGCGGCCGCCGAGACCGTACGCGAGAGCCGCCGCGAGCGCACCGCCGACGACGACCGCGCCGAACGCGAGGGTGATGATCTCGTCGGCGATGCCCATGTAGCTCAGGCCCATCGCCGTGAACAGGGCGATCGTCGCCCACTTGATGACGGTCGCGGGCGTGCCCTTGCCCATGAACTTCACGATGAGGTTCGCGATGAGGAAGCCCGCGGCGATGATGACGCCGCCGAACAGGACGCGTCCGCCGAGCTCGAGAACCTCGTTGAGGATCTCGGTGACCTCGGGGAAGCCGAGTGCGCGCGTCGCCATGATCGCGAAGAACACCATGATCGCGACCTGCACGATGCGCGTGATGATCTTCGTCGCGCTAGCGCCGGCCGGCAGGATCTCGAGCTTCGCGATCGAGCGGTCCACGCCGAGGCCGCCGAGCGTCGTCTCGAGCAGGCCGCCGAGGAACGACGAGATGAGGTAGCCGAGGCCGAGGATGAGAGCGGCCGCGATGATCGCCGGCAGAGCCGTGAGGAACATCTGCAGCATCTGCTCCGCGGGATCGGAGATCGCCGAGATGCCCAGGATCTGCAGCGACGCGATCGCCACCACGATGAGGATGACCGCGAAGACGAGGTTGCCGACGACATTCGGGATGTTCGACAGGCCGGTCTTCGGCGGGGCCGGGTCACCGACCGGGACCTGAGTCGGATCGGCGGGGGCGCCGGACGCCTCGTTCACGACGGTGTTCGCGCCCGCCGAGGCCTTGCGCGAGAGCTTCGCGAAGTTCACCGCGCCGAGCGCGGTCTCGACGAGCTGGCGCACGATCTTCGCCACGACGAAGCCGATGACGAAGACGAACGTCGCACCGATGAGGTTGGGCAGGAAGCCGAGGACCCCCTGGAGCAACGACTGGATGGGCTCGAGGACCTGCGTGAGCGAGAAGAGCTGGAGGACTGCCATCAGGCCGAACAGCCAGACGAGCAGGGAGGCGACGGATCCGATCGAGTCGCCGACGGCCTTGCCGTCGTTGCCTTCGCGCTGCAGGAACGTCACCCGCGAGACGAGCTTGCCGATGGCCCACCGTACGACGGCGGCAAGAATCCATGTCGCCGCGATGATGACGATCGCGAGGACAACCTTGCCGAGGATGCCCACCCAGTCGATGTCAGAGAAACTCATGATCGAACCCTCTCTCGGTCACGGCGCCGTGGTCGATCCACGGCCCTTAACGGACCCCACCATTCCGCTGCATATCGGTCGTGTCAATGGCGTTGCGGTGAATCCGCGCCCGCGCTCGCGGCAGCCAGCGGGATCCGCTAGACTGAACCGGTTGTCCGCTGTGCCGCCGTTCGGCGCATACTCGGACGACGTGCAACACACCCTCCTGATGTCGGGAAATGCCCGGCATCCGTTCGAGTCCGAAGGAGGTGGGAAAGTGACGCACACGCACCAGTACGAGATGATGGTTATCATCCAGCCTGAGGTGGATGAGCGCCAGGTTCCCGCGTACCTCGATAAGTACCTCAAGGTCATCACTGACGCCAAGGGCACGATCGAGAACGTGGACATCTGGGGCAAGCGCAAGTTCGCCTACGAGATCCAGAAGAAGACTGAGGGCACCTACGCCGTCGTCGACTTCACGGCCACCAGCGACGCCACGCATGAGCTCGACCGCCAGCTCGGTCTTGCCGATGAGGTGATGCGCACCAAGATCCTTCGTGCGGAAGAGGCCATCGCGATGGTCGCCTCCGAGGCCAAGCGGGCCGAAGCGAAGGCTGCACGCAAGTCTGCGGCGAAGGCCTAAGGTAAGCGCATGGCAGGCGAAACCGTTATCACCGTCGTAGGCAATCTGACCGCCGATCCCGAGCTGCGGTACACGCAGTCCGGGATCCCCGTGGCGAACTTCACGATCGCTTCGACCCCGCGCACGTTCGATCGCGCGTCGGGCGAGTGGAAGGACGGCGAAGCCCTGTTCTTGCGCGCCAGTGTCTGGCGCGACTTCGCCGAGCACGTCGCCGGGTCCATGACGAAGGGCATGCGCGTGATCGCGCAGGGCAACCTCCGTCAGCGGAACTATGAGACGCGTGAGGGCGAGCGACGCACCTCGATCGAACTGGACGTCCAGGAGATCGGTCCGTCGTTGCGCTACGCCACGGCACAGGTCACCCGTGCGGCGAGCAGCGGAAACTATGGCCGGGGCGGAAACTCCGGTCAGGTCTCCGGTGGTCAGCAGACTCCGCAGCAGTCCTCCGACGAGCCCTGGGCGACGCCCGGCTCGTCCGGCGGTGACGCGTGGAGCACCCCGGGGTCGTTCTCTGACGACACCCCGTTCTAATCTCTTACATTCGTAAAGGATCCATTCATGGCTGGAAAGTCGAGCGGCGATCGCCGCAAGACGCGGAAGGGCGCGAAGAACGCCGCCCCCGCGAAGCACATTCGGGTCGGCGTCATTGACTACAAGGATGTCGCGACCCTTCGTAAGTTCATCTCGGAGCGCGGCAAGATCCGTGCCCGTCGTATCACCGGTGTTTCGGTTCAGGAGCAGCGCCTCATCGCCCGCGCGATCAAGAACGCGCGCGAGATGGCTCTCCTGCCGTACGCCGGCGCAGGCCGGTAAGGAGCCCTCGCATGTCGAAGCTGATTCTCACGCATGAGGTCGACGGGCTGGGTAGCGCCGGTGACGTGATCGAGGTCAAGGACGGGTACGCCCGTAACTACCTCATTCCGCAGGGCTTCGCCGTCACGTGGACGCGCGGCGGCCAGAAGCAGGTGGACCAGATCCGCGCTGCACGCGAGTCGCGCGCGATCGCCACTCACGAAGAGGCCGAGGAGCTCAAGCAGAAGCTCGAGCAGGCCCGTGTCAAGGTGACGGTCAAGGCGGGCGCCGAGGGGCGCCTGTTCGGATCCGTGAAGCCGGCCGATGTCGCGAAGGCGGTTTCGGAGGCGGGTCTCGGAGACCTCGACAAGCGTCGCGTGACGCTGCCGTCGGCCATCAAGGCCGTCGGTGACCACGAGGCGCTCGTGCGCCTGCACGACGACGTGACCGCGGTGATCAACCTGCAGGTCGTCGCGCAGAAGAAGTAGTCTTCTCGCACTCGAAACCGGCGCTTCTCCCCTGTGGAGAAGCGCCGGTTTCTCATGCCTGGACGGGGCGACACGGGTGTGTTTCTTCCACATCCGTTCATCTGCCGTTCAACCTTCAAGCAGCGGTTCAAGTCGACTGTTATCCACACTGTGTGCAACGGGTAAATACCTGGTCAGAGTCAATAAAAATCACGCAGTATGCCGCATTCCACACCGTTGTCCACAGGCTGATTCCACAGGCCGAGCGGCGTTTTACCCAGAACCATCCACAGGGTTATCCACAGCGTGCGTTGTGGCGCGCAAAATCTGTTCATAAGGTGAGTCGTCGGAACGTGTCGGGTGCCCCGTTCGAATGTCGGTGGTCGCGGGTGACATGACTGTCGCGGTTCGCCCCGAATCGCCGATCACGGA
>JAJYSF010000183.1 GCA_021793715.1 Actinomycetes bacterium | reverse complement strand
ATCTAGGCCAAGAAGGGCGTCAGCGGCACGCGCGTGCGCTATTGGGCCGACGGACAGATCTTCACGAAGGACGCGGCGTTCCAGTACGACGAGCTCGTGACGCGAGCGCGCCAGACGGCGTTCCTCGTGCCGGGGCTGGAGATCGTGATCCGCGACGAGCGTCCCGACGCCGACCCCGACGGCGGCGTGCGCGAGACCTCCTACCGATACGAGGGCGGTCTCGGGGAGTTCGTCGAGTTCCTGTCGACCGACGCGCCCGTGACCGACACCTGGCGGCTCGATGGCACGGGGAACTTCACCGAGCGCGTGCCGACGCTGCAGCCGGACGGATCCATGGTGTCGACCGAGGTCGAGCGCGAGTGCCGCGTCGACATCGCCCTGCGCTGGGGAACGGGCTATGACACCCACATGCGATCGTTCGTGAACATCATCGCGACACCGAAGGGCGGCACGCACCAGCAGGGCTTCGAGCAGGAGCTGACGAAGCAGCTCCGCGCCGAGGTCGAGAAGAACGCGCGGCGACTGAAGGTCGGCAGCGACAAGCTCGAGAAGGACGACGTCCTCGCGGGGCTCACCGCCGTGCTCAACGTCAGCATCCCGGAGCCGCAGTTCGAGGGACAGACGAAGGAGGTGCTGGGTACGCCCGCCGTGCGCAGCATCGTTGCGAAGGTCGTCCGCGAGGGCATGAAGGCGCGTTTCACGTCGACGAAGCGCGATGACAAGAACCAGGTCTCGATGCTGCTCGACAAGGTCGTCAGCGAGATGAAGGCGCGCGTCTCGGCTCGTGCCCACAAGGAGACGCAGCGCCGCAAGAACGCGCTCGAGTCGTCGTCGCTGCCCGCGAAGCTCATCGACTGCCGGTCGAACGACGTGTCGAACTCCGAGCTGTTCATCGTCGAGGGTGATTCGGCCCTCGGAACCGCCCGCAAGGCGCGCGACAGCGAGTATCAGGCGCTCTTCCCGATTCGCGGCAAGATTCTCAACACGCAGAAGGCATCGATCGGCGACATGCTGTCGAACGCCGAGTGCGCGGCGCTCATCCAGGTGGTCGGCGCAGGGTCGGGACGCTCGTTCGACATCGAGGCGGCACGCTACGGCAAGGTCATCATGATGAGCGACGCCGATGTCGACGGCGCGCACATCCGCACGCTGCTGCTGACGCTGTTCTACCGCTACATGCGACCGCTCATCGCAGCAGGGCGAGTGTACGCCGCCGTTCCGCCGCTGCACCGGGTCATCGTGCAGCACCCCGGCTCGAAGCCCAACGAGACGATCTACACGTACAGCGACCGCGAGCTGAACGGTCTGCTGGCGAAGCTGCGCAAGCAGAACAAGAAGTGGCGGGAGCCGATTCAGCGCTACAAGGGCCTCGGTGAGATGGACGCCGACCAGCTCGCGGAGACCACCATGTCGCGCGACGGTCGCCTTCTGCGCCGGGTGCGGATGGAGGACGCCGAGGCCGCCGGACATGTCTTCGAGATGCTCATGGGCAATGAGGTCGCCCCGCGCCGTGAATTCATCGTCCGGGGCGCGGCGCAGCTCGACAAGGAAGCCATCGACGCGTAGTCGGCTCATAGACTGCGGTCATGGTCCTGCTTGCCATCCTGCTCTTCGTCAATGCGGCATTTCACATTCTCACCTGGCCGAACTTCTTCCGCCGCGTCGTGAAGGATCCACGCTCCCGCGACGAGAACGGCAAGGCGACACGATTCTTCACCGTGCACCTGGTGCTGTTCATGATCGCGATGGTGATCGCAGCAGTGTCGGCCGTCGCGGGCATCGCCGCGCTGGTCGGCGCGCTCTGACCGCTGGAGACGGAAGCGCCAGCGAAGGAGAACTGCTCTTCGGGAGGTCCTTGAGGCCTGAATCCTCCTCCCGAGGGCGAAATCTCCTTCCGAAGGAGTCAGCGGATGAGGTCGGCCAGGGCGGACTCCAGCGTCGGGTAGCGGAAGGAGAAGTTCTGCTCCGCGAGCACCGATGACGTCGTGTGACGACCGGTGAGGGCGAGAAGCGGATCCGTGCGGAGGCCGATCGACGCGAGCCGTAGCACGAACTCGGGGGTCGGGAGCCCGAAGGGAACGCCGACGGCCTCCCGCAGCAGACGCATCAGCTCGGCATTGCGCACGGGATGCGGCGCGGCGGCGATCACCGGCGCGTCCGGGAGCATGAGATTCGGATCGAGCCCCAGGGCCGCGCGTGCGACACGCAGCCAGTCCTCGATGTGGATCCAGCTGAACCACTGCCGTCCGCTCGCGATCGGCCCGCCGAATCCCAGCTTGGCGGGCAGCAGCAGGCGACCCAGCGCCGGCGTTCCTCGATCGAGCACGATCGACGTGCGGATCGTGACCAGATGCGTAGCGTTGGCGCCCTGCGCCGCAGCCTCCCAGGGAAGAACGACACCCGTCATCTGAGGGAGGCCCAACGTGGGATCCGGAGTCTCCTCGGTGATGAGCTCGTCACCGGCGTCGCCATAGATCGCCGTTGTCGAGGCCTGCACCCAGCGATCGACGGGACGCGCGAGGCGCGCAGCGGCTTCGACGAGCGCCTCGGTCGCGACGACGCGGGAGTCGCGGAGCGCGCGGATGTTCCCCTCGGTCGGGCGGCAGTCGACGAGCTTGCCCGCGAGGTTGACGACGGCGAGTTCGCCGTCGGACTCGAGCGCGTGCGCCCAGGCGCCGACGTCACGCGGATCCCAGCCGACCTCCGTTGTGCCTGGAACGCGGCGGCGGCCCGGCGTTCGCGTCAGCACGACGACCTCGTGGTCGTCGGCGGCGAGCGTGGTTGCGAGCGCGCGTCCCAGCGCTCCGGAACCGCCAGAGATCACGACCTTCATGGGGCGAGGCTATCGGATCAGCTACAGCGTGCGGCCGATCGTCGCGATCGGGGCCTCGAGCGGCTGACCCGAACCGTCGCGCTTCGAGAGCGTCATCGGGATCTTGCGGACCGCGCCCTTCGCGTCGAGTGCATACGCGGGGTCGGGACCTGCCCACGCGATCTGAAGGCTGTCCTCACCCTTCAGGAACGCGTGCGCGCGGACACCACCGGTACCGCGCCCCTTTGCGGGGTACTCGCCGAAATCGCTGATCTTCGCGCGTCCCGCGTCGGTGCCCGCGAGGGTGCCCTCCGCAGCGGAGACGGTCGCCACGACGTTGCCGTCGCCGTGCACAGCGCCGAAGAACAGCACGGACGCGTTCGCGCTGAGCTTGACGCCCGCCATGCCTGCGGCCGCGGCCCCCTGGGGGCGCACGGCCGAGGCGGGGAAGCGCAGCAGACGCGCATCGGTCGTGATGAACACGAGGTCGGCCTCGTCCGGTGCGGTCGCGACGCCGACGACACGGTCGCCGGGCTTGAGCGCGATGACATCGACGCTGGGACGAACGGCGACGCCGGACGGCACGACCCGCTTGACGGTGCCGTGCGCCGTACCGATCGCCATCGGAGCGTCAGCCGCGAGCTCGACGAGCCCGACGATCTCTTCGTCCTTCTCGGTCAGTCCCACGTAGTCGCGCAGGCGCTGTCCGGCACCGAGGGAGATCGACGTGGGCGGGACCGACGGCAGGTCGATGGGGGAGAAGCGCACCATCCGGCCTGCGGAGGTGATGGCACCGATCTCGCCGCGGATCGTGCCGCGCGCCGTCGACAGGATCGCGTCGTGTTTGCTGCGGCGTGCGGGCGGGGCGATCTCCTCGCCCCCGGGCGTGTCCACGCGAACGGCCCGCCCCGTGGTCGACAGCGCCACGAGCGTGGGTGCGTCGGCGATC
>JAJYSF010000182.1 GCA_021793715.1 Actinomycetes bacterium | reverse complement strand
GGCGACGCGCGCGTTCAGCCCGCTGTGCGCGATGGCGGGCCGCATCTGCATCGCGCAGGTCGAGGAGCTCGTCGAGCCCGGCGAGATCGACCCGGACGACGTGCACCTGCCGGGCGTCTACGTGCACCGCGTCGTCGAGGTAGGAACAGACATCGACAAGCGCATCGAGAAGCGCACCGTTCGAGAGGAGGCGTGACGATGGCCCTCACGCGCACCGAGATGGCGGCCCGCGCCGCCCGGGAGCTCTCCGACGGCTCCTACGTGAACCTCGGCATCGGACTGCCGACGCTCGTGCCGAACTACGTGCCCGCGGGCACCAGCCTCGTGCTGCAGAGTGAGAACGGGATCCTCGGAGTCGGCCCGTACCCCGCTGACGCCGACGTGGATCCGGACCTCATCAACGCCGGCAAGGAGACCGTCACGACCCTGCCTGGCGCGGCGTTCTTCGATTCCGCGCTGAGTTTCGGGATGATTCGCGCCGGCAAGATCGACGCCGCGATCCTCGGCGCCATGCAGGTGTCGGCCACCGGTGACCTCGCGAACTGGATGATCCCCGGCAAGATGGTCAAGGGGCCCGGGGGCGGCATGGATCTCGTCTACGGCGCCGAGCGCGTGATCATCCTCATGACGCACGTCGCGAAGGACGGATCCGCGAAGATCGTGAACGACTGCTCGCTGCCGCTCACCGGACGGAGGGTCGTCGACCGCATCATCACCGACCTCGCCGTCATCGACGTGACCTCGGACGGCCTCGTGCTGCGGGAGCTGGCCCCCGGCGTCACGGTCGACGAGGTCATCGCGGCGACGGAACCGCCGCTCACCGTCGCCCCGGAGCTGACCTCGTGACGACTCGACGCACAACTACTGCACATCGGAGCGCCCACCGACGCCGGCCGGCGTCATTACGCGAGGTCATGCACGTGCGGCCGGAGAATTGCCGTAGTTGTGCATCGGCACGCGCCGTGCAGAAGGAGGAATCATGACCGATATCGTCATCGTCGCCGCCGCGCGCACGCCGCAGGGCCGGCTGAAGGGCGCGCTGTCGTCCTTCTCGGCGCCGCAGCTCGGATCCTTCGCGATCGCCGGTGCGCTCGATCGGGCCGGGATCCCAGCCTCCGCCGTCGACGCCGTGATCATGGGGCAGGTGCTGCCCGCCGGATCCGGCCAGAACCCCGCGCGCCAGGCGTCGCTCGGCGCGGGAATCGGCTGGGATGTGCCCGCCCACTCCGTCAACAAGGTCTGCCTGTCCGGGCTCACTGCCGTCATCGACGCGTCACGCATGGTCGCCGCGGGCGACGCGGAGGTCGTCGTCGCGGGCGGCATGGAGTCGATGTCGCAGGCACCCCACCTGCTGATGGGCTCGCGCGCGGGCTGGACGTACGGGTCCGTCGAGGTGCTCGACCACATGGATCACGACGGTCTTACCGACGCGTACGACGCCGAGAGCATGGGCGCGTCGACCGAGCGCCACAACCCGCGCTTCGACGTCACCCGCGAGGACCAGGATCAGGTCGCGGCCCTGTCACACCAGCGAGCGGCCGAGGCCGCCCGATCCGGGGTGTTCGATGACGAGATCGTCCCCGTCGAGGTGCCGCAGCGCCGCGGGGATCCGCTCGTCGTCACGACCGACGAGGGCGTGCGCCCCGACACGACGGCCGAGACGCTCGCGAAGCTGCGCGCGGCCTTCGCCGAGGGCGGCAGCATCACGGCGGGGAACGCGTCGCAGATCTCGGACGGCGCCTCCGCCCTCGTGGTGACGTCCCGCGCCCGCGCCGAGGCCGAGGGCTGGCGCATGCTCGCCACTATCGGCGCGTCCGGCCAGACCGCCGGACCGGACAACTCGCTGCAGGCGCAGCCAGCCGACGCGATCCGCCGAGCCCTGCAGAAGCAGTGGATCGCGGCGAGCGACCTCGACCTCGTCGAGATCAACGAGGCGTTCGGGGCGGTCGTGGCCCACTCGCAGCGCGAGCTCGGGCTCGCGAGCGATGTCGTGAACATCCACGGCGGCGGGATCGCCCTCGGTCACCCGATCGGCGCGTCCGGTGCCCGGCTCGTCGTCCACGCGGCGCACGAGCTCGCGCGACGTGGAGTCGGCACGGCGGCCGTCGGCCTCTGCGGAGGCGGCGGTCAGGGCGAGGCCCTGATCCTCACGGCGTAACGCGTCCGACTACCCCCGCTTGAGCAGTGCGGCGAGAGCCTGGCCGCCGCCGATGCACATGGTCACGATCGCGTACTCGCCGCCGGTGCGCTGCAGCGTGAGCGCGGCGCGCACCGTGAGGATCGCGCCCGTCGCGCCGACCGGGTGACCGAGCGCGATCGCACCTCCGTACGGGTTCGTCTTGGCCGGGTCGAGTCCCGCGTCGCGGACGACAGCGAGCACCTGCGAGGCGAACGCCTCATTCAGCTCCACCGTCGAGACCTCGTCCGGGCCGATCCCAGTCTGTGCGAAGAGCTTCTTCAACGCGAGCGTCGGCGCGTACCCCATGATCTCCGGCTCGAGCGCCGCGGTCGTGACGGCCTCGATCGTTGCGAGCACCGGAGCACCCTCGGCACGCGCGTCGGCCTCGCGCATGAGCACGGTCGCGGCGGCGCCGTCGTTGATGCCGGAGGCGTTGCCCGCGGTCACCGTGCCGTCCGTCACGAACGCGGAGCGGAGCCCCGCGAGCGACTCCACGGTCGTGTCCGGCCGCGGGTGCTCGTCCGTCGTCACCTCGACAGACCGACGCCCCGACGTCGTGACGGCGACGATCTCCTCGGCGAACGCGCGCTGCGACTCGGCCGTCGCCGCCCGTCGCTGCGACTCGGCCGCGAACGCGTCCTGCTCCTGCCGCGTGATGCCGAACCGCTCGGCCACGTTCTCGGCCGTCACGCCCATGTGTCGGCCGCTGAACGGATCCGTGAGCATCGCGATCGTGCCGTCGAGCAGGCGCCGGTCGCCCAGCCGGTCGTTGAAGCGGGAGTCGAAGTCGTAGAACGGCATCCGCGTCATGTTCTCGGCGCCGCCCGCGACGACGACGTCGGTGCTCCCCCACAGCAGTTCCTGCGCACCCGACCAGATCGCCTGCAGACCGGATCCGCACAGCCGGTTCACCGTGAAGGCGGGCGTGTTCACGTCGAGGCCCGCGGCGAGCGCGACGCGTCGCGCGATGTATGCGTCGGACGCGACCTGCCCGATCGTGCCGAGGACGACCTCCCCGACCCGGTCAGGCGCGACGCCCGAGCGGCGCAGCGCCGCGGTGGCCGCGGCCGCGCCCAGCTCGTAGGCCTCGGTGTCGCGGAAGGCTCCGCCGAACCGTCCGACGGGCGTGCGCGCACCGGCGACGATTGCGACCTTCTGCTGCTCGGCCATCAGCCCGCCGCCTCCTCAGGGCGCTCCTGCGCCTCGACCTCCGCGGTGTCCGGGACATAGCCCGGGATGTGTCGCTCGTCGGCGCCGCTGTACGCGGACAAGGGGCGGATCAGCGCGTTCGAGGCCTGCTGCTCCATGATGTGCGCCGTCCAACCGGTCACGCGTGCGGCGATGAACAGTGGGGTGAAGATCTCGGTGTCGAAGCCGATGAGGTGGTACGCCGGGCCCGATGGGTAGTCGAGGTTGGGGTAGATGCCCTTGCGCTCCACGAACTCGCTCTCCAACGCGTCGTAGAGATCGGCGATGTCCTGTCGATCGTAGTGAGCGACGAGCGTGTCGAGGGCGCCCTTCATCGTCGGCACGCGCGAGTCGCCCCGCTTGTAGACGCGGTGTCCGAAGCCCATGATCTTTCGCTTC
>JAJYSF010000181.1 GCA_021793715.1 Actinomycetes bacterium | reverse complement strand
GCTCGTCCAGGCCTACACGCTCGAGCCGGTGCTGGAGAGCGACTTCGCATCGTCCAACAGCAAGGAGCTCCGCGAGGGAGTGCGAGCGACACGGCTCGCCGCGGGTCTCGAGCGGACCACGGACGTCCTCGTCGGCGTGGCGACGGGAGCTGTGCTGCTGATCGGCGGCATGAGCGTCGTACGCGGTCACCTGACTCCGGGCGAGCTGGTCGTCTTCGTGCAGTACCTGAAGGGCGCGTTCAAGCCGATGCGCGACCTCGCGAAATACACCGGGCGTATCGCAAAGGCGCTTGCGTCGGGCGAGCGCGTGCTCGCTCTGCTTGAGGAACGCCCGGAGGTCACCGACGGCACACAGGACCTCGGCCGTCCGTCGGGTCGCGTGAGCTTCCGCGGCGTCGCGGCGAGTTATGACGACGAGACCGTCGCCCTCGAGAACGTCGAACTCGATGTGCTGGCGGGGGAGCGGGTGGCGCTTGTCGGGCATTCCGGATCCGGGAAGTCGACGCTCGCGAGCCTTGTGCTCCGGCTGCAGGATCCCTCTGAGGGCGTCGTCGAGATCGACGGCCGCGACATCCGCGACTGCACGCTGTCCTCCGTGCGCGCGGCGACCTCGATCGTGCTGCAGGAATCGGTGCTGTTCGCGGGGACCATCCGGGACAACATTCGGATGGGGCGCCCCACGGCGACGGACGAGCACGTGGCGTGGGCCGCCGACGTCGCCGACGTCACCGAGTTCGCTGAGCGCCTGCCGGACGGACTCGACACGGTGGTCGGCGAGCGCGGAGATACGCTCTCGGGCGGCCAGCGCCAGCGGATCGCGATCGCGCGCGCGATTCTCCGCGACGCTCGGATCGTCATTCTCGACGAACCGACGAGCGGTCTCGACGCGACCAGCGCGGGCACGGTCACCGACGCTCTCGATCGGTTGACCGCCGGCAAGACGACGCTGATCGTCACGCACGACCTCGAAGACGCGCTGAGCTGCGACCGGATCGTCGTTCTCGAGCGCGGCCGGATCGTCGAGCAGGGCACGCCGGAGGACCTCCTCGGCCGTGACGCGTCGCGCCTGTCGATCCTCAATCGATCCGCCGACCGGGCCGCCGCCGGAGGGCCACAATGAACGACGACCTCTCACTCATTCGCAACGACACGCAGCTCCCCGCCCTGGCGACGCTGCTCGACGGCGAACGGATCCGCGCGCTCCTGCGATCGGCGGGGCACGAGGTCGACGCGGCGCGCGTCGCGTACGTGCGGTACAAGCCGCACACGTCGGCCGTCGCTGGCGTCTTCGTCTCCGCCGGCAGAGGCGAGACGCGGGCGGTTCACGCCGCGGCCTATCCCGTCGCGGCGCACGACAAGCTCGACAAGCTGCGCCGCCGCCCGGACCTCGTCCTCGCGGACGACCGCGAGCACGGGCTGGTGCTCGCGCTGGACGAGGCCGACCGCCACCTGCCTGGTATCCGAGAAGCTCGGAGACGTCACCCCGACATCGATGCCGTCGTCTACAAGCCGGGCCGTCGCTGGGTCGGCATCAGCCACGCCGACGGCGTCGTCGTGAAGGTGCACACGCTCGACGTCGCCCGTGCCGCCGTCGCCGCGCACGAGCGCGCCGCACCGCACGTGCCGACGGCTCGTCTCGTCGCGGTCGACGAGGCGCTCGGGATCGTCACCACGGCCCTCATCGAGGGCCTCCCTCTCGACGATCTGCGTGGGCAGAACGCGGGGACCCGAGCCGCGACAGAGGCCGGCCGGGCACTGGCGCGCCTCCACGCCGTCGACGCGGGCACGGCGCCGTCACGGTGTGCGTCGCCCCGGGACGATCAGAGCGACGCCGCGCGCGCCGTTGGCGTCATCGCGCCGGACCTCGCACCACGGGCCGAGCGGATCGCCCGCGCGTCGAACCGTGCGATCGAAGCGCTCCCGCGCCCCACGCGTACGCTCGTGCACGGCGACTTCTCCGCGGACCAGGTGGTCGTGGCCTCTGACGGCGCGGCTCACATCATCGATCTCGATCGCGCTCATCAGGGCGATCCGCTCGACGACCTCGCGTGCTGGGCGGCGGACGCGCTCGCCCGTCACGATGAAGAAGGAAGCGACGGGCTGCTCGCCGGCTATCGCGCCGCAGGCGGCCGGGTCGATCGCACCGCGCTGGCACCTCGCGTCGCAGCGGCGCTGCTGAGGCGGGCCGTCGAGCCGTTCCGTCTGCGGGCACCGGGCTGGCGCGCCCGCGTCGAGCGGATCCTCGATCACACGGAACGTCTGCTCGGCGATCCCGAGCTCCCGGGTCTCGCGCCGACGCTCGCCGAACCGGGCGCGGAAGTCATCGTGCACCGGCGCGGTCGCCGCGCGGTCGTGCGCGTGCCGCGGCCGGACGGTGATGTCTACGTCAAGGCCGTGCGGCCGAAGCGATTCGACGGCGTCGCGAGGCGCGCGCTGCACGTGACGGGAATGACGGAGGCCCGCACGCCCGAGATCGTCTCGGCCGATGCCGGTCTCGCCGTGATTCGTCAGCGAAGCGTGGGAGAGAGGACGTTGCTGGAGGTGGGAGCCGACCCGTCCTCATCGGCCGACCTCGTCGCGGCCGCCTGGCGTCAGACGGCGCGCGTCGTCGCCGAGCTGCAGACGATGACCGTCGCGGGACTCGACGAGCATGGACCCGCCGAGGAACTGGGAGCGACGCGGAAGGCGGTCGAGGCTGCGGTGACAGCTGGTGCGATCGCGGATCCGTCGAGCAGGCTGCGGGCCGTCGAGGACGCGCTCGAGGCGTTGGGTGACCGTCCCCGCGTGCTCGCGCACCGCGACCTGCACGACAAACAGCTTCTGCTCCCGCACGACGCGACCCCGGCGGATCCGCGACTCGGACTGATCGACGTCGACACGCTCGCGGCCGCGGATCCCGCCCTCGACATCGCGAACCTCCTCGTCCACATCGAGCTGCGCGAGGCACAGTCGCTGCTCGCGCCGGAGACCGCGCGCACGGTGCGCACGGCGTTCGCAGAGGCGCTGCGGCGCGACGAGCGTCTGCCCGCGGCCACGTGGTCCGCGATTCCCGCGTATCAGATGGCGACGCGCCTCCGCCTCGCCGCCGTCTACGCGCTGCGACACGGGGAAGGACGGGCGGCCGAGGCCATGTGGCGCTCGGCGGCCGGCACAGTGAATACGATGGTGAGGTGACTGACCAGTTCGACCCGCCGCGCCCGTGGATCCGTTCCTACGCTGAGACGGTTCCGCACGACCTCCCCGAGATGAGCGGATCGCTCATGGACCTCGTCGCCGATTCCGCGCGCGAATATCCGACGGCCCCGGCGCTGCAGTTCTTCGGCGCCGTGACGTCGTACGCTTCGCTCGCCGAGCAGATCGACCGCGCGGCCGCCACGCTCCGTGCCGAGGGCGTGCGGAAGGGGGATCCGGTGGCCCTCGTGCTGCCGAACTGCCCGCAGCACATCGTGGCGTTCTACGCGATCCTGCGACTCGGTGCGGTCGTCGTCGAGCACAACCCGCTCTACACGCCGCGCGAGCTGCGCAAGCAGTTCGCCGACCACGGTGCGAAGCACGCGATCGTGTGGAGCAACGTCGTGGGGACGATCCAGGAATTCCCGGTCGACCTCGCGGTCTCGACGATCATCTCCGTCGACCTCACCCGCGCGATGCCGGCCTATATGCGCTGGGCGCTACGCCTGCCGCTGCCGAAGCTCCGCGCCCAGCGTGCGCAGCTCACCACCCGCGTGCGCGGCGCGATCCCGTGGCAGCAGGCCGTCGCGTCCGACCCGCTGCCGCAGGATGTTCCCG
>JAJYSF010000180.1 GCA_021793715.1 Actinomycetes bacterium | reverse complement strand
GGCCGAGGGCACGAACGACGTCACGCAGCAGATCGCCGCGATCGAGCAGTTCGTCAACGAGGGTGTCGACGCCATCGTGGTGCTGCCGAGCGACGGTGCGTCGCTCACGCAGGCTGCGCTCGCCGCGATGGAGGCGGGAATCCCCGTCGTCAACGTCGACCGCGAGTTCAGCAACAGTGATGCGTCTCGGATCACGGTCCTCGGCGACAACTACGGCATGGGCGTCAGCGCGGGCGAGTACATCTGCGAGCAGGTGTCGGATATCGACGACCCCATCATCGGTGAGATCGCCGGCATCGACTCCCTGCCGCTGACGCAGGACCGTTCGGAGGGCTTCGCGCACGCGCTCGAGGAATGCGGGCTCGAGGTCGGCCCGCGTGTCGCTGCCGACTTCACGGTCGCCGGTGGCCAGGAGGCCGCTTCTCAGCTGCTGACCGCCAACCCCGAGCTGGACGCCGTGTGGAACCACGACGACGACCAGGGCGTGGGCGTCATGGCGGCCATGACCGAGTCCGGCCGCGACGACTTCTTCCTCGTCGGCGGCGCCGGAAGTCAGAACATGATGGACCTCATCGAGTCCGGTGACTCGGTCATGCAGGCCACGGTGATCTACCCGTCGACCCAGGCGGCCGACGGCATCGCGCTCGCCCGCATGCTCGCGCAGGGCGAGACGATGAGCGACCTCATCACGCCGAGCGTGCCGTACCGCATCGTGCTGGACGCGCCGGTCGTCACGGCGGAAAACGTCGACGAGTACTACGACCTCGCATTCCAGTCGTAATCAGCTCCGCGGGGGCGCCGTCTGGCGTCCCCGCGGCACTGCCTCAGGAAAGGAAATTCGCATGACGGACGCACTCCGCGTCGCCCTGATCGGCTACGGATTCATGGGGGCCGCGCACTCGCAGGCATGGCGCACAGCGCCGCGCGTCTTCGATCTGCCGCATGCCATCGACATGTCTGTCATCGTCGGGCGCAATGCCGACGCGGTCGCCGAGTCCGCTGAGAAGTGGGGCTGGCGAGAGTCTGCAACCGACTGGCGCGACGTCGTCACCCGCGATGACATCGACATCGTCGACATCGTCACGCCCGGTCACTCGCACGACGAGATCGCGATCGCGGCGCTGAAGGCCGGCAAGCACGTGCTCTGCGAGAAGCCGCTCGCCAACTCCGTGGCCGACGCCGACCGCATGGTCGAGGCGGCCCGTGGATCCGGCTCGGTCGCGATGCTCGGCTTCACTTACCGTCGCGTGCCGGCCCTCACCCGCGCGCGCGATCTCATCGCCGCGGGTCGTATCGGCACCGTGCAGCAGGTGCGCGCCGCGTACCGGCAGGACTGGCTCGTGGATCCGGAGGCGCCGCTGTCGTGGCGCCTCAAGAAGGACGAGGCCGGCGCGGGCGCGCTGGGAGACATCGGCGGTCACGCCGTCGACCTCGTACAGTTCCTCACGGGCCAGACCATCGAGAAGGTCTCCGGCGTCATCGAGACGATCGTGAAGCAGCGCCCGATCGAGACCGAGCGCGTGGGCATTGCCGGCAAGGGCGGCGACGAGTACGGCGACGTGACGGTGGACGACCTCGCGATCTTCACCGGCCGTCTGTCGGGCGGCGCGCTCGCGGCGTTCGAAGCGACGCGCTTCGCAACGGGCCGCAAGAACGAGCTGACCGTCGAGATCTCCGGTGACAAGGGAGCGATCGCCTTCAACCTCGAGGACATGAACGTGCTGCGGGTCTACGACCGCACCGCCGACGACCTCGACCAGGGCTTCACGCGCGTCATCGTCACCGAACCGGGACACCCCTACCTCGAGGGATGGTGGCCGGCAGGCCACATGCTCGGTTACGAGCACGCCTTCAGTCACCAGGTCAAGGACCTCGTCGAGGCGATCGCCGACGGCTCCGCTCCGGCGCCGACGTTCGACGAGGGCGCCCAGGTGCAGCGCGTGCTCGAGGCCGTCGAGAAGAGCTCCGCCGACGACGCCCGCTGGGTCGCCGTCTGATCACGTTCAGGAGGACATCATGACAAGACCGATCACTCTGTTCACCGGCCAGTGGGCCGACCTGCCGTTCGAAGAAGTGTGCCGACTCGCGGGCGAGTGGGGCTACGACGGCCTCGAGATCGCCTGCTGGGGCGACCACCTGGATCCGTGGCGCTGGGATGACGAGGCCTACATCGCCGACCGAAAGGCGATTCTCGAGAAGAACGGCCTGAAGGTCTGGACGATCGCGAACCACCTCAAGGGTCAGATGGTCTGCGATGACCCGATCGACGGACGGCACCAGGACATCGCATCGGACCGCGTGTGGGGCGATGGGGATCCCGAGGGCGTGCGTCAGCGCGCCGCGGAGGAGCTCAAGAACACCGCGCGCCTCGCAGCGAAGCTCGGCGTGAAGACCGTCACGGGCTTCACGGGATCCGCGATCTGGAAGTACGTCGCGATGTTCCCGCCCGTGGGCGACGACGTCATCCAGGCCGGCTACCAGGACTTCGCCGACCGGTGGAACCCCATCATCGACGTGTTCGAGGAGGTCGGGGTGCGCTTCGCGCTCGAGGTGCACCCGTCCGAGATCGCGTACGACTACTGGACGACGAAGGCGACGCTCGAGGCGATCGGGAACCGTCCCGGCTTCGGCATCAACTTCGACCCGTCGCACTTCATGTGGCAGCAGCTGGACCCGGTCACGTTCGTTCTCGACTACGCGGACAAGATCTTCCACGTGCACGTGAAGGAGTCCGTCGTGAACCTCGACGGACGCAACGGCGTGCTCGGATCGCACCTGCCGTGGAACAACCCGCGCCGCGGATGGACCTTCGTGTCGACCGGCCACGGCGATGTTCCGTGGGAGCCGCTCTTCCGTGCGCTGAACTTCATCGGCTACGACGGTCCGACAAGCGTCGAGTGGGAGGACGCGGGCATGGATCGCCTCGACGGCGCTCCCGAGGCCCTCGAGTTCGTCCGGAAGCTCAACGCGATCACGCCGCCCGACGCGGCGTTCGACTCCGCGTTCAGCACCAAGTAGGACCCTGACAAACGAGCGGCCCGGCGGAGACCCGCCGGGCCGCTCGTCGTCTCAGTGTGCGGCGTGATACTCCGTGTCGCCGCGCTTCCAATAGCCCTTGATCACCGCGCGAGCGGGATCCACGCCCCACCGGCCGACGGCGAGCGCGCGGGCGGGCTTGACGATCGCCTGCTCCGCCCCCACGAAGACGAACGGATCCTCGCCCGGCTTGTCGTCCTCATCCATGTTCGCGAGCGCGGCGGCGAGGGCGGTCCCGGGGAACGCGCGCTTGCGGTGGATGTATTCAACCGGAACCGGGGCGTCGATCGGAACCTGGTCGGCGGCCGTCGGAACTTCGATGAGGATCAGCGCGGCGTCGTCTTCGTCGAGAAGCGCGGCGTAGCGGCGGATCTGTGCGATGGCCGTCTCGTCGCCGGCGAGGAGCCAGCCATCGGGCTTGCCCGCGAGGCGGATTGTGCCGCGCGGGCCGCCGACCCCGATCGGAGCGCCGATCGGGGCGTTCGCGGCCCAGCGGCTCGCGACACCCTCGTCACCGTGCAGCGCGAACTCGAGGTCGAGGAACGGCGTTCCCGCGTCGTCGTCGCCCCACGCGAGCGGCGTGAACTCGCGACTTGGTGCCTCCCGCATCTCCTCGACGGACCCCGGCTCGGTCTCCGGCAGGAAGATGCGGATGTGGTCGTCGACCCCCGAGGTCTGTCCGAATCCGGCGAGCTCGTCGCCGGCGACGCGGATCCGGACGTACCGATCGGTCAGAAACTCACGCGAGGCGAGGTGGGT
>JAJYSF010000179.1 GCA_021793715.1 Actinomycetes bacterium | reverse complement strand
CTCGGTCGGGAAGATCGGGTCGCGGGCGGGCCCCTCGTCGCCGCCGGCGACGGACTTCAGATGCCCGTCGTCGTCATAGATCGCGACGATGTAGTCGAATCTCGGCTCGGGAGACTTCGGCGTGAACGCCATCGAGCCGGTCTCCGGATCCTCGGTCACGTCGAAGACGGTCTCGTACACATCGGTTCCCGCCAGCTGCGTTGCCGCGGAGTCGACGTTTCCACGCAGCAGTGACTGGAGGACGGGCAGTGCGCCGAAGCCGGCGGCCAGAAGACCGGCTGCGAGAACACCGACCGTGACCCCGGTGATCTTCGCGCGAAGGCTCGTGCGCCGCCACCACCGGGTGAACGGATCAGAGCGCGTGGCCAGGGCAGGCCCTCAGAGCTTGTCGACCTTGAGCATGTAGCCGAAGCCGCGCTTGGTCTGGATGAGCGATTCCGACGTGTGCGGGTCGATCTTGCGACGCAGGTAAGAGATGTAGCTCTCGACGATGCCGGCATCGCCGTTGAAGTCGTACTCCCACACGTGGTCGAGGATCTGCGCCTTCGACAGCACGCGGTTCGGGTTGAGCATGAGGTAGCGCAGCAGCTTGAACTCGGTTGGGCTGAGATCGATTGGCGTGTCGCCGACGTAGACGTCGTGCGTGTCCTGATCCATCGTCAACTCACCGCTGCGAATGACGGACTCCTCGTCCTCCGACTGCATCGTGCGGCGCAGCACGGCCTGGATCCGCGCGACGATCTCGTCGAGGCTGAACGGCTTGGTCACGTAGTCGTCGCCGCCGACGTTGAGACCCTTGATCTTGTCGTCGGTCTCATCCTTCGCGGTGAGGAAGATGATCGGCGCGGTGTAACCCGCGTCGCGGAGGCGCTTGGTCACGCTGAAGCCGTTCATGTCCGGGAGCATGACGTCGAGGACGATGAGATCCGGCTCTTCCTCCAGCACAGCTGAGATCGTCTGTGCGCCGTTGATGACGGTCCTAACCTGGAAGCCCGCGAAGCGCAGGCTCTGCGAGAGCAGGTCTCGGATGTTGGGCTCGTCGTCGACTACGAGAATTCGCGCTGCGGTCATGCCCCCCATTATGGCGATGAATGGACCGGATGTGGGGTTTTCAGGCCCGATCGGCCGAATCGGGCCTCGTGTGCGCCTCTGCGCAGGTGCGACGCGCCGGTGGCCGGTGCTGGACCTGAATGTGTACGTAAGGGGTCGGTTTGTGAGATCAGCCCGCGCGCTGGGGTATTTATGTATACGCTGACCGTATGGTGACCCTCGAGCAGTCACAGCCGAAGGCGGGCGAACGCGCCTATGCGCAATTGCTGGACGAGATCCAGTCCGGCGCGCTGCCCGCCGGAACCGTCCTTGCCGAGATGGAACAGGCCGCGCGCCTGCACGTCAGCCGCACGCCCCTGCGTGAAGCGCTGCGCCGCCTCGTGGCCGACGGTCTCGTCGTGCAGCAATCGCCGCGCGTCACCGTCGTGGCCCCGATCGACGCCCACGACATCCGGGCGCTCTTCGAGATGCGTCGCGCGCTCGAGGAGTCCGCGGCGCGCATCGCAGCGGAGCGCGGCGACGCCGCGCGTTTCGCCGCGCTTGCCGACGAGCTCACCGCCGCCCGCCTCGACGGGGAGACCGGGCGCGACGCGTACTACGACCTCATCTCCCGTTTCGACGTCGAGCTCGATCGGGCCGTCGCCAACGACTACATCGCCTCGGCCCTGCGCACCGTGCGCGCGCACCTCGTGCGCGTGCGCCGCATGGCCCGCGACCGTCCCGAACGACTCACGGCTTCCGTCGCCGAGCACCTTCTGATCGCTCGCGCGCTCGCCGCCCGCGACGGCGAGCTCGCCGCGCACGCCACGCACGTGCACCTCCACAATGCCCTCGCGAGCATCCTCGCGAACCTCGAGAACGAAGGATCCGCATGACTGTCTCGCACCCCGTCCGCACATACCGCAGCGACGAGAACCTGCCGCGCGAAGAGCAGCTGGGCTGGAAGATCGCCGCCGTTGCCGCGGATCCCGTCGAGGTCGATCGCGACGTCGTCGAGATGATCATCAACCGCGTGATCGACAACGCCGCGGTCGCAACCGCGTCGCTGACGCGCGCGCCGATCTGCTCCGCCCGCGCGCAGGCGCTCGACCATCCTGTCTCGCGCGGCGGCGTCGGCGCGACGGTCTTCGGGCTGCCCCTCGGCACCGTCACGAGCCCCGAGTGGGCAGCGTGGGCCAACGGCGTCGCTGTGCGCGAGCTCGACTACCACGACACGTTCCTGGCCGCGGAGTACTCGCACCCCGCCGACAACATCCCGCCGATCCTGGCGGTGGCACAGCACGCCGGATCCGACGGACGCGCGCTCGTGGCGGGCATTGCGACGGGGTACGAGATCCAGATGGACCTCGTTCGCGCCATCAGCCTGCACAAGCACAAGATCGACCACGTCGCGCACCTCGGCCCGTCGGCTGCGGCGGGAATCGGCACGCTGCTCGGCCTCGACCAGGAGATCATCTTCCAGGCCGTCGGGCAGGCGCTCCACACGACGACCGCCACGCGCCAGTCGCGTAAGGGCGAGATCTCGACCTGGAAGGCGCACGCGCCCGCGTTCGCCGGGAAGATGGCGGTCGAGGCCGCGGACCGCGCCATGCGCGGCCAGACGTCGCCCTCGCCGATCTACGAGGGCGAGGATGGCGTGATCGCCTGGCTGCTCGACGGCCCCGACGGTCGCTACGAGGTGCCGCTGCCGGCGCCGGGCGAGGCGAAGCGCGCGATTCTCGACTCCTACACGAAGGAGCACTCGGCCGAGTATCAGGCGCAGGCGTGGATCGACCTCGCACGTCGCCTCGGCACGGACCGCCCCGAGCTGCGGGATCCAGCGAACATCGACCGCATCGTGCTGCACACGAGCCACCACACGCACGTCGTGATCGGATCCGGATCCGGCGATCCGCAGAAGTACGACCCGACGGCGTCGCGCGAGACGCTCGACCACTCGATTCCGTACATCTTCGCCGTCGCGCTGCAGGACGGTGGCTGGCACCACGTCGACTCCTACACGCCGGAGCGCGCGGGCCGCGCCGACACCGTCGAACTGTGGCACAAGGTCACCACCGCGCTCGACGAGGAGTGGACGCGCCGATACCACTCGGAGGACCCCGACGAGAAGGCCTTCGGCGGGCGCGCGGAGATCACGCTGACCGACGGATCTGTCGTCTCGGCCGAGATCGCGGTGGCCGACGCGCACCCGCTCGGCGCGCGTCCGTTCGTCCGCGAGAACTACGAGCACAAGTTCCGCACGCTGGCCGCTGACGTGCTCTCGGCCAAGGAGATCGACCGCTTCCTTAGTCTGGCCGCGCGCCTGCCGGAGCTGACCGCCGCAGAGGTGCGTGAGCTCTCGATCGTCGCGAACCCGGGCGTCCTCGATGCGGCGCCGAGCCCGCGGGGACTGTTCTGATGCTGCACGCCACGACACCGGCGCACGTCAAGCGCGAGCGATTCCGGGAGCGGCTGGAATCCGGCGAACTGCTGCGGTTTCCGGGCGCGTTCAACCCCCTGTCGGCGCGGCTCATCGAGCGCAAGGGCTTCGACGGCGTGTACATCTCCGGTGCCGTGCTGTCGGCCGACCTCGGGCTGCCGGATATCGGCCTGACGACGCTGACGGAGGTCGCCGGACGGGCGGCCCAGATCGCCCGCACGACCGAGCTGCCGGCGATCGTCGATGCCGACACGGGCTTCGGCGAGGCGATGAACCTCGCGCGCACGATCCAGATCCTCGAGGATGCGGGGCTCGCTGGCTGCCACATCG
>JAJYSF010000178.1 GCA_021793715.1 Actinomycetes bacterium | reverse complement strand
GGACGCGGTGATGAGCGTGTCGAGCGAGGGCGTCGAACTCGCGGTCAGGGCCATGCCGCCGAACGTCGCCAGGAGCAGGCCGCCCGCGACCATGCCGCGCAGCGCGGCGCTCCGCCACCGCTCGAAACCCATACATTCCCCCTTACGAAATCATCTTGCCGAAGCCTCACGTTTCTGTAAAGGGTTCGCTCAGGATCCGCGCGCCTGCCGCATCAGAAGCGAATCGGTGCAAGACGGTCCGCGAGGAAGCCGGCGAGCGCGTCGCCCGCCTCCGCGACGGTACCGTCGTTGACGATCTCCAGATCGTGCTCGACCGTGTCTCCGCGCCGCGCGACGCGCGCCCGCGCGGCCTCGAGGCCCTCGCGACCTCGAGCACGGATCCGCTCGAGCCGCACCTCGGGAGGCGCCGTCACGACGACGACCGCCGCCCGCACGAACCGACGGCGCACCTCGGCGACGACGGCGCGCGACACGTTCGCGACAACGACGGATCCGGCCGCGAGGCGTGCGTCGACGTCGCTCGGGATCCCATAGCGGAGCCCGTGCGCGCTCCAGCTCAGTGCGAAGGATCCGCGCTGTTCGGCATCCGCGAACCCCTGCGGCGAGATCGGCTCGTGGTCCTCGCCCGGCCCGGCTGGGCGCGTGATCACGCGCCTCACGAAACACACACGCTCGTCCGCGGCGAGCGCCGCGCGCGCGGACCCGAGCACGGTGTCCTTCCCTGCGCCGCTCGGTCCGACGACGGCGACGAAGCACCCCGGAGCGCTCATGCGACCCGCACCCCCTCGCGCCACACGCCACGCACGATCGGCACGGGCGCGCCCGAGGCACCCTCGTAGGGGGCGACCCGGACGAGGTCGCCGCGCAGCCCGGTCGCGATGGATCCGCGGTCGAGCAGCCCCGCGGCCGTCGCGGGATTCGCGCTCACGAGGCTGACGGCCTCTGGGAGGCTCGCCGCCTCGTCGGCGACGATGCGGAAGACGGCCTGCAGGAGACTAGCGGGGACGTAATCGCTCGAGAGGATGTCGAGGAGCCCTGCCGCGAGCAGCTCCGCGGCGGCGACATTGCCCGAGTGCGATCCACCACGGACGATGTTCGGCGCGCCCATCACGACCGACTGGCCGGCCTCGCGCGCCGCGCGAGCCGCCTCAACCGTCGTCGGGAACTCGGAGATGTGCACGCCGAGCTGCGACGATTCCGCCACGTGCGCGAGCGTCGCGTCGTCGTGGGCGGCGACCCGCAGCCCACGCTCGCGGGCACGTGCGGCCATGGCACCCCGATGGGCGTCCGCATAGGCGGCCGACAGCTCGTGAAGCTCGGCGACGTGGCTCGCGAACTCACCCTCCGACATGTTGTGCTTGCCGACCATGTAGGTGCGGAACGCCTCGATGTCCGCGTACTGGCGCTGACCAGGCGTGTGGTCCATGAGCGAGACCATGCGCACGCGGTCGCTCTCACCGAGGTCGTCGAAGACCTCCACGACGTCGGGTGTCGCGACCTCGCACCGCAGGTGCACGTAATGGTCGGAGCGCAGGATGCCGCTGTCCGCTGCCTGCACGAGAGCCCCCACGAGCGTGGACGCGCGTCCCGCGATCCGGTTCTCCCCCGGCCCGGACCCGATGCGCAGCGCGTCGAATACCGTGGTGACGCCGGACGCGGCCATCTGCGCGTCGTGTGCGACGACGGCGGGGATCGGATCCCAGAAGCGCTTCGGGCGTGGCTGGAAGTGGGATTCGACCTGGTCCGTGTGAAGCTCGACGAGACCCGGCAGCAGGTAGTCGCCGTCAAGGTCTTCGCCGACGCCGACGATGCCGTCGTCGATGGCGTCGATGCGGCCGTCGCGCACCCGCACGGAGCCGTGGAGGACGCCGTCCGGAAGGACGACGCGCGCGTTGGTGAGGATCGTCTCGTGGCTCATGCGGTGGGCTCCTTCGTACGCAGGGGAAGACTGGCCAGGTGGTGGAACGGCTCGCCAGGGGCCGGCTCGACCGCGATGGTCAGCGCGGTCAGCGGCACGTCGGTGCCCGTGACCTCACCGAAGTGCAGGGCGATCGCTTCGTCGATCGCGTCGCACCCGACGGGGTCGAGCGCGTCGGTCAGCGTGATGTGGAGGCGGAACTCGTCGAGGACGTACGGGTAGCCGTACTCGTCGAGCAGCTCCCGTTGTCGGTCCGAGAGGCGCTCGGGCCGGCGCCGTTCGCGCTCGGCGTCGGTCAGCGGGGCACGGAACGGCTCGAAGTGGCGGACCACGTCGGCCGCGAGCGCGTTGGCGTCGTGTGGATCCCCCGCCGGCACCAGTGCACGAAAGCGGCCGATGACCGCCGGCGCGACGTGCCGGAGGACGACCGCGTCTCGCGCCGCTGCGAATGCACCGGCGGCCTGGACGAGGTCGTGTTCCGTCGTCCCCTCGGCCAGCCGGAACGGTGCCTTCAGCGTTGCGTGGTACCCGTATCGACGCGGATCCACGGTGACGGCGCGCGCGCCGCGCCTCGCGAACCAGTTCTCGACGGCGTCGCGCAGGTTCACGGCGTCGGTCGGCGGATTCGGCCCCGCACCGGGCACCGCGTAGACCGCGTATCGCGTCATGCCGGCACCATCTGCGGTTCGGGCGCGAAGGCGGACACATCGACGATGCGGTCGGCGACGGCATCACGCACCTCAGCGTCGTGACAGATCGCGAGGATCCCGGTGCCGGCGCGGAGTCGCTCGCGAATCATCTCGACGACCACGGCCCGGTTGCGCGCGTCGAGCGATGCGGTCGGCTCGTCGAGCAGCATGAGGGGTCGCTCGGTCGCGAATCCCCGTGCGATGTTCACGCGCTGCTGCTCGCCGCCGGAGAACGTCGCGGGCGGCAGGTCCCAGAGTCGCTCGGGGATGCTGAGCCGCGCGAGCAGCTCCCCCGCCCGTTCCCGGGCGGCGGCCCGGCCGGATCCGCGCTCGACGAGCGGCTCGGCGACGACGTCGATGGCGGCCACGCGCGGCACGGCGCTGAGGAACTGGCTGACGTACCCCATGGCGTCGCGTCGGGCGGCGAGCACCTCGCGCGGGGACGCGATCGCGATGTCGACCGTCCGGTCGCCCGCGGCGAGCGCGATTCGGCCGCGTTCGACCTGGTAGCTGCCGAAGACCATCTTCATGATCGTGCTCTTGCCGGCTCCGGAGTCACCGCCCAGGACGACGCACGCACCGCGCGGCACGTCGAAGGTCACGTCCTGCAGCACGGGCAGCACCTGCGACCCCTGGAGGTGGAGGGTGAAGGTCTTCGCCACGCCCTCGACGGAGAGCACGGGGGTGAGGTCGGTCATGATCAGCCCTTCAGGATCGAGGAGACGAGAAGCTGGGTGTAGGCGGCCTGCGGGTCGTCGAGCACGCGATCGGTGAGGCCCTGCTCGATCACGTGGCCGTCCTTCATCACGACGGTGCGGTGCGAGATGAGGCGCGCGACGGCGAGGTCGTGGGTGACGACGATCACGGCGAGGCCGAGGTCGGCGACGAGGGAGCGGATCAGGTCGAGCAGCCGCGCCTGTACGGAGACGTCGAGGCCGCTCGTCGGCTCGTCCATGAACACGAGCCGCGGCCCGAACACGAGGTTGCGAGCGATCTGTACGCGCTGGCGCATCCCGCCCGAGAACGTCGCCGGGGCGTCGTCCATGCGGTCACCCGGGATCTCGACGCGGTCGAGCCACTCGGCGGCCTTCTCACGGATCCGTCCGTAGTGGCGCCACCCGTTGGCCATGAGCGGTTCGCCGACATTGCCGCCGGCCGAAACGTGCATCCGCAGCCCGTCGGCGGCGTTCTGG
>JAJYSF010000177.1 GCA_021793715.1 Actinomycetes bacterium | reverse complement strand
TCTGGTCGGAGCGGCCGATCGCGGTGGGCAGGTAGCCGCCGCCGTGCGCGGCGACGATCTTCAGTCCCGGATGCCGGTCGAGCACACCGGCGAAGATGAGGTGCGACAGCGCGACGGCGTTCTCCGCCGGCTGGCCGACCGTGTTCGACAGGTAGAAGCGGTCGAGCCGTTCGTCGAGGGAGCATCCGAACGGATGCAGGAAGATGACGGCGCCGAGCTCGGCGGCCCGCGCCCAGAACGGTTCGAGCCGTTGGTCCGACAGCTCGACCTCGCCCGCGAACGACGAGATCTCGACGCCGAGGAGTCCGTGAGTGAGGACCGCGTCGTCGAGCGCCTCGACGACGCGGGACGGATGCTGCAGTGGCACGAGGCCGAGGCCCTTCAACCGCTCGGGCGCGCGGGCGATGTGTTCGGCGACGCGGCGGTTCGCCTCCGCTGCCACCCACACGGCGAGGTCCTCGTCGGCCCACGGGTAGTAGTGATTCGGCGACGGGCTCACCCACTGCTGCGCGATGCCCTGCTCGTCCATCGCCGCGAGGCGCGCGTCGACGTCGGTGAGCAGCCGGATGCGGGATCCGACCATCTGGCCGGAGACGGCCAGGCTCTCTTGACCGTTGCGCTTCGCCTCGAGCGCCTGCGACGCCGCGAAGCCGTCGGGATCGCGGCGCACCACCTCTTCCTGCACCGGCGGCATGATCAGGTGGGCGTGGACATCGATCGGAGCGGTCACGCCGGTTCCGCCATCTTCTGCGCGAGGCCAAAGATGAGCCCGGGCGCGTCGGCTTCGCGGTTGTGCTCGAGCTGCCACGTCCCGAGCTGCACGGACGCGTCGACGACCGCCTTCGCGCGCTCGACACGACGCGCATGGAACGCTTCCCACAGCTCCTCGTCGACGGCGTCGGCGGCGATCAGCAGCTCGGCGAGGACGAGTCCGTCCTCGAACGCCTGCGCCGCGCCCTGCGCGATCGTCGGAGGGCAGCTGTGCGCGGCGTCGCCGATCACGACGACGCGGCCGCGGTTCCACGGTCCGTCGATGAGGTGCGACGTGAACCAGGTGTAGTTGATCCGCCGCGTGTCGTCGAGGTTCTCGCGCACCTCGTTCCACGGACCCCCGTAGGCCCGGCAGATCTCCCTCATGATCTCGGCGCCCTCAGCGGGCGGCACGTCGAAGCGATCCTGCGCGTCCTCGACGAAGAACGCGTACATCGTGTCGTCGCCCGTCGGCGTGTACCCGGCGATGTACGCCGGACCGCCGTAGTACAGCTGCGTCTGCGTGACCTCGGCCGGTCGCGGCACGAATGCGCGCCAGATGCCCATGCCGGTCGGCTCCGGTTTCGTCTCGATCCCGATGAGCTCGCGCACCGTTGAGTGCAGGCCATCGGCACCGATCACGAGGTCGAACTCGCCGACGGGCGCGCCGCCGACGTCGACCCGCACGCCCGATGCGGTCTCGGTCACGCCGGTGACCTTCGCTCCGAAGTGGATCCGGACGCCCACCGCCTCGGCGCGTTCCGTGAGGATCCGTGCGAGGTCGGGGCGGTACATGCCCATGCCCGCGGGGAAGTCCGGACCGCCCGTCTTCACTTCCGGCAGCTCGGCGACGATCGCGGCATCGGACCCCGGCGCGCGGAGCGTGAGCCCCTCGAACGCGTACCCTTCGGCAGCGGCCTGCTCCCAGACGCCGAGCTGCCCGAGCGCGCGAAGCGCGTTGCCCTGCAGCGTGATGCCGGAGCCGAGCGCCGACACCTCCCGCTTGAGCTCGTAGACGTCGACGCTGACCCCGGCTTCGGCGAGCGGGATCGCGGCGGCGAGACTCGCCGCGCCGCACCCGGCGATGGCGACCGTGGTGACTGCGGTCATGATCGGAACCTCCTCGTTCTCGGTAAACTCGTGCTCAGAAGATGGCAAGCGGATTCACTGGCGACCCGACGGCCCCCGTGATCCGCAGCGGTGGCGCGGTCAGCAGGAACTCCCAGCGCCCACGCTCGCGGCAGGCGTCCGCGAGGGCGTCGAGATCCCACATCTCGCCGATCGTGAGCCCCATGTTCGGGATCGCGATCTGGTGCAGCGGCTGGAACGATTCGGTGAACTCGTTCGGGCGCACCTCGAAGCCCCACGTGTCGGTCGCGATCGCCGCGATCTCGGTCCGATGGAGCCAGCCGGCCGTCGTGACCGAGAGCCCGGGCGCGGGGCCGCCCGCATAGTCGCCCCACCCCTCGCGGCGGGCGCGGGCGAGCCGTCCCGTGCGCACGAGGACGATGTCGCCGCGTCCGACGGCGCTCGTTGCGCCCTGCGCCGCGATGCACGCCTGGATATCGGCCGTCGTAATCGCGTACCCGTCGTCGAGCTCGCCGGTCTCGGGGCGCAGGAACGCGCCCATGTCGAGCAGCACGCCACGACCCACGATCCGATCGGCCATGTGCTCGATGCCGGTGACCTTGTCCCCGTCGCTCGTGACGACGTCGCCGGCTCGGCGGCCGTTCCACGCGAAGCCGCGGTCGAAGATGTGACCGAGGCCGTCCCACTGCGTCGAGCACTGGAGCGGCATGGCGATCACGTCGTCCGCGCCCCCGATGCCGTGAGGGAAGCCCTGCAGGCCGCGCTCGGCGTCGGTGCCGGTGTCGAGCATCGTGTGCACGGGGTTGGTACGGCGACGCCACCCCTTCTGCGGACCGTCCATGTCGAACGACTGCGACAGCGAGACGACGTAGCCGTCACGCACCATCGCCGCGGCGCGGGCGCGGGTGGCGTCGTCGATGAAATTGAGTGTGCCGACGCGGTCATCGTCGCCCCAGCGTCCCCAGTTGCGGTACGCCTCGGTGGCCGCCGCGAGGTAGCCGTCGGGGTCCGCGGGATCGATCGATGTCGGGTCTTCGAGGTTCATGCCGTCTCCTCTGCGACGCACCGGACGACCTGCGTGCCGAGTCCGGCGATGGATCCGGTCATCACGTCGCCGCCTTTCAGGAATCTCTTCCAGTGTTGGCCGTTGCCGGCGGGGCTGCCCGTGAGGAGCAGGTCGCCCGGCAGCAGCGGATGGGTCTGCGACGCCGCCGAGATCAGGGCGGGGATGTCGAAGAGCAGGTCGGAGGTGTTCGCGTCCTGCTTCACCTCACCGTTGAGCTCGAGACGCACGTCGACAGAGGATCCGTCCACGAGCGGCGCCGGCACGAGGAAGGGGCCTGTCGGCAGGAAACCCGGCGAGTTCTTGGAGCGGTACCAGTCGGATCCGATCTCCTTCATGTCCTTTCGGAACGTGAACTCGCGCGTCGAGATGTCGTTGACGATCGTGTAGCCGGCGACGTGGTCGAGCGCCTCGTCGCGGCTGACGCGGAACGTCTCGCGCCCGATGACGACCGCGAGCTCCAGCTCCCAGTCGTGCGTGTCGCTCACGGCGGGGAGCACGAGGGGAACGTCGTCGCCAACGACGCACGCGGGCAGGCCGATGAAGAAGTAGGGGGCGCCGTTCTCGCGGCGCTCGTCCATCATGCGCGCCGCCAGATCGCGCGCCTCCTCGAGGTTCGTGTCCGGATTCGCCGACAGGCCCGACGCGACGAGCTCGATCACGTGCTCACGGTAGTTCGCACCGGTCTGCAGCACCTGGCGCGGCTCGACGGGGGCCGTCAACTCGACCTCGTCGAGGGGACGCCACGGGCCGTCTGAGTCCGCGAGCGCGGCGATCCGGTCCCAGTCCCCCGTAGCGAGGAAGGCGTTGAGGTCTTCCGCGCCGAGGTCGTCGGCGGTGAGCGGGCGGATCCGATCGCCCGCCACGAGAGCGAGGCGGGTCGAGTCGCCGTCGCGGTAGCGCGC
>JAJYSF010000176.1 GCA_021793715.1 Actinomycetes bacterium | reverse complement strand
CGAGCCCGACCCCGCCGATCGCACCGGCCTGCGCGGGATCGTCGGTCACGACGAGCGCGATGAGGGGAAACGCGAACCCGACGAGGGCGCGGGTCAGTCCGAGCGCCGTGTCGCCAACCAACCACGTGAGATACGACGGCGTGCACCAGAGGGAGGGTGTGGACATACCGGCCACCATAACCCCGCAGCTTTTCTTGCGCAACTACTCTTGCGCAACTATTCGTGCTGTTTCGTTAGACTCGTGGCATGGATGGTGACGGGCAGGAATCGATCGCGGCCTCCACCGCGATGCTCAAGGCGTTCTCGCACCCGGTGCGCCGCGCGATCCTCCGTGCACTCGATCGCCTCGACGCAGCTCGCGCTGCCGACCTCGCCGACGCGCTCGATATCCCCGCGAACCGCCTCAGCTTCCACCTCCGCACGCTCGCGGACGCGGGCATCATCGAAGAGGATCCGTCCCGCGCGCGCGACCGACGCGACCGCGTCTGGGTGCCGGCGATCCGGTCGATCACGTTTGGCTCGGCCGAGGATCCGATCGCGGACGAGGCGCTCGGCGCCGTGGTGGTCGACGGACACATTGCCGACCACGGCGACATCGTGCGTCGAGCCGCCACCTGGTCGATGGAATACCTCACGGGGCGCGACGCGGTGATGCATGGCGTCATGTCGCGGCACGCCGCGCGTCTGACGCCCGACGAGTTCCGCGACCTCCACCAGCGCATCCAGGCGCTCATCGATGAGGCGCGAACGAATCACGACGAGTCGGCGCCGTCGCACATGTATGAGATCGACATCGTCGCGGCGGACGACGCGATCTGACACATCAGGCCAGCACGGCCTCCCGTGCACCCTCGGCTGCCACCGGCTGACGGACGGGAAGGATCATCGGGTGCACACCGGCCATGCGCTCGAGCACGCGCAGCACCTGACCCGAGTAGCCGAACTCGTTGTCGTACCAGACGTACAGCACGACGTTCTCGTCGCCGTCGGCGATGGTCGCCAGTCCGTCGACGATGCCCGCACGGTTCGTGCCGACGAAGTCGGTCGAGACCGCGTCCGGGTTCTCGCTGTACTCGATCTGCTGTCGGAGCGGGGCGGTCAGCGACGTCTGGCGGAGGAAGGCGTTGATGCCGTCCTTCGTCGTCGCGCGCTTCAGATCGAGGTTGAGGATCGCCAGCGACACGTTCGGCGTCGGCACACGAATCGCGCTGCCCGTCAGGCGCCCCTTCAGCTGCGGCAGAGCCTTTGCGACCGCCTTCGCGGCGCCGGTCTCCGTGATGACCATGTTGAGCGACGCCGCGCGCCCGCGCCGCGATCCCTGGTGGAAGTTGTCGATCAGGTTCTGGTCGTTCGTGAACGAGTGGACCGTCTCGACGTGCCCGCGGTCAACGCCGAACGCCTCGTCGATCGCGGCGAGCACCGGTGTGATCGCGTTCGTCGTGCAGGAGGCGGCCGACAGGATCCGGTCGGTGTCGGCGATCTCGTCGCTGTTGACGCCGAAGACGATGTTCTTGATGTCGCCCTTACCGGGGGCCGTGAGCAGCACGCGCGAGACACCGGTCGCCTGGAGGTGCTGCTCGAGGCCCTCTTCGTCGCGCCAGCGCCCGGTGTTGTCGACGACGATCGCGTCGTGGATCCCGTACTCGGTGTAGTCGATCTTCGCGGGGTCGTTCGCGTAGACGACCTGGATCAGCGTGCCGTTCGCGCGGATCGTGTTCGCTTCCTCGTCGACCTCGACGGTGCCCTGGAACGGACCGTGCACGGAGTCGCGCTTGAGCAGCTCGGCGCGCTTGAGCAGGTCGTCGTCGGACCCGCGCCGCACGACGACGGCGCGCAGCCGCAGGCCGTCACCGGATCCCTGATGCGCGATGAGCAGGCGCGCGACGAGGCGGCCGATGCGCCCGAAGCCATAGAGCACGACGTCGGTCGGGGTCGCCGGCTCCGCGGCGACGACCTCGGCGAGCTCGCTGCGCAGGAACTGCTCCAGTTCGCGACCGCCGTAGGAGGCGCCGACCTTGGCGAACTCGGTCACGAGTCGCGCAATATCGAGCGAAGCCGGCCCCGGGGCCAGGCGTTCGAGCGCCTCGAGCACGGCCAGAGTCTTGACGGGATCCAGCACCTGGTCGCCGACCTTGCGGGTGAAGCGGTGCGCCTTCAGGATCTCGAGGGGCGAGCAGTTGATCAGGCGGCGTCCGAGGATCGAGGGGACGATGCCGTGCTGCCGGTACAGGCGGCCGATCAGCGGGATCATCCGCTCGGCCAGTTCCTCTCGCTCAGCCCATTCGATGCGGCTGGCTTCGTAGAGCGTGCTCACGCGATCTGACTCCTTCATGCGTCGGGCGGGTGCGCCACGCGCGGGTAGCGGTCATTTCGACCGTACGGCCAGAAAACGCCGTTCTGCGCACGGAATCGGGCGCAAGAAGATGCATTCTTTCGCGATAGACAACGAACGTCGGTTCGGGATCCATCGATACACAGTCGGTAGGCTGAGGAACCGCTGCCCTCTTGGGGAGCTTCACACCACCAGCGCATTTTCGAAGGGGGCGCCATGCGCGACAGCTCGAACGAGGACGGGCTCCACGCCACGATCCACCCGGATGGGTCCGCAGTCCTCGTCGTCGACGAGACGCCGCATCAGATCCCAACGACCCACGCGGAGGACGCACGCCGCGAGATCGTGCGCCTCACCGCCGAGATCGCGCGCCAGCTGGGGGCTCCGACGCGCGTCATCGTCACCGAGCCCGACGGCGAGTGGCCGCTCGTGGTCGACGGTGACGAACGCGTCGAGTACGCCGCGGGCGACCCGACTCCGATGCAGATGACGCCGCCCCCGCCCCGCCCCGCCACCGCGGACACGGGGCCGTCGTACGTCCCCGCCGGCCGTGCCGGAGATGCCGGGCCGGTGCGCACGGGATCCAGCGCATCCGACGACGACCCGGCCGACGGCAGCGTGTCGACTGCCGATTTCGACCACCGCCGCGCGAATCGCGAGACGTTCCTCACGAGCGAACTCGAGAGCGACGCGCGCGAAGAGCCGGCGACGCGCGGCTTCCGTGGCGCGATGACCCGCATGGGGATCCGCATGGGGCCGGGCGCGGATGAGCGCGCGGAGCGTGAGGACCAGCTGTCGGTCGCACAGCACTGGCCGGGGCCGCGCACGATCGCCGTCGTGAACGGCAAGGGCGGATCCGGCAAGACTCCCACCACGATTCTGCTCAGTGCCGTGTTCGCACGGCTCGGGGGCGCCGGGGTGCTGTCGTGGGACAACAACCAGACGCGTGGCACGCTCGGCTGGCGTACGGAACAGGGCCCGCACGACGGCACGCTGCACGACATGCTGGAGGCGGCGGAGCACCTGCTGTCTGCCGATGCGCAGGCCGCCGATGTGGCGAAGTTCGTGCACCACCAGCGACAGGACCGGTTCGACGTGCTGCGGTCGCAGCCGATCGCACTCGCGTCGGAGCAGCGCGTAACGGCGGAGGACGTCGACCGCATCCACTCCGTCGCCGCACGCTACTACCGCCTCATCGTGATGGACTCGGGCAACGACGAGTCGGATCCGCTGTGGCAGCGCATGATCGACCGCACCGATCAGCTGGTCGTCGCCACGACGACACGCGACGAGCACGCCGAGGCGGGCGCACTGCTGCTCGATGCACTGGCCGATCGCGACGAGCACTCGGCGCGCCTCGCGGCGAACGCGGTGACGATCGTGAGCCAGGCCGACCAGAAGGCGCCGGCGAACGAGGTCCGGCGCGTGGTCGACGGATACCGCAAGCTGACGCGCGACGTCGTGCAGATCCCGTTCGACCCCGCGATGATCGAG
>JAJYSF010000175.1 GCA_021793715.1 Actinomycetes bacterium | reverse complement strand
CACAGCACCGAGAGGGAGATGTGCGCGACGCCGGACGTGGATGACACGCGCCAGTCGTCGCCGTCGGGCACGAGCGCGGTGCGCGGATACGTTGCGATACTCCACTCGATGTCCGGCTGTGCGATGCCCCACGAGGCGTCATAGCCGAACGGGCAGTCGCCCGGCTGCAGTACCGACTGGGTCGTGCAGGTCTCGTCGAGGAAGTTCTCCACACTCGACTGCACGACGTTCGTCAGCTCACGGGTCGGCACGGTCTGGATGTCGAGTGGGATCTTCTCGAGGAGTCCGGTTGCACGCACCTCCTCGGCGGGTGCGGAGGTTGCCGCCGTGTCGACGGATACGTCGTACACGCCGGGCGAGAAGGTCAGCAGCGAGATGGTGTCGAGCGGCTCGGCGTCGACGCCGGCGGGCGAGATCTGCCGCTTGTCGATCTCGAAGTCGTTCACGCTGAAGCGCCAGGATCCGCGGACAGTGAGGTCGATCACCGCCAGCGGGCTCGTCTCGAACCTCCAGGCGGGAACGAGACCATCGCCCTCGTCGCGCTCGACGCGAAAGACCATCTGATCGGATTCTCCGTCGAGCGTGAATTCGAGGGTGACGACGTGTACCTCACGGTCGCCCGTCACGGTGGCGACATCGTCGACGACGCGGACGTCGTCGATCTCGCTGACGAGAGCGGCCGAACGCAACAGCGCCTCGGACGCGTAGCCGCGATCGATCTCCTCGAGCTCGGCGAACTCGGGCGTGACGCCGGGAATGGCGAGAGCCGCCGACGCGTTGCCGGCGGCGATCGTCTCGACGTACCGCTCGGCGAACGCGCCCGGTCCCCAGAACTCCTTGTAGAGCGCGAGGAACCCCACGACGATCGCGCCGATCACGACGGCGAGCAGTCCGAGAGCGAGAAGCAGCTGTCCAACCGGGTGCGAAGAGCGGCGCGAACGCTCGACGGATCCGGGGGACATGGCACAAGTCTAGGAACGCGCGCCGTGCGTCACCTGCTGGCGCGACAAGTCGTTACAGATCGTTGCTCGCGTGTGCGCCTCGACGAACGCGGGAGGGTTTGCCGCAGTGCCGACGGCGCGTCGGTGCCCGCTCACCTCAGGTTGAGGATCCCCGCTCCGCCCTCGCGTGGCGCTTGATAATATCGCCAGCATGGCATTCGGGGGACGGGTGGCCCGGCGACGGGTCGTGCAACAGGGCGTGAGTCGAAGCATCGCATGGCGATCCGCAGAGTAACGTCCGGGCTCGTCGCGGCGATCCTGCTCGCCGGCGTCGTGGCGGTCGCGCCGCACCCGTTCGCGGCTCCCGCGGCAGCGACAGCGACTGCGGAGGCCCCAGACTCGTCGGACACGGCGCCGCCCGTGTCGGCCGACCCGAACTCCAGCCGCCCGATCTACCGGTTCTGGAGCGAAGGCTACGGCAACGCGCACTTCTACACGATCGATCATGCTGCCGCGCAGAAGGTGCACAGCACGGATGGGTGGTGGACCTACGAGGGTACCGATTTCCGCGTCTGGCCGATCACGTCGAACGGGTGCCCGTCCGGCACCGCACCCGTTTACCGCTTCTGGTCGCCGAAGTTCACCTCGCACTTCTACACGATGAACTCTTCCGAGGCCGAGGACCTCCGCCGTGGCGACGCCAACTGGGACGCTGAGGGCGTGCGGTTCTGCGCGTTGTCGAAGCAGCAAGGCGACACGGCCGCAGTGCACCGGTTCTGGAGTTCGAAGTTCGGCAAGCACTTCTACACGTCGAACGCGTCGGAAGCGCACCAGCTGCGCGCGAACGACCGCAACTGGATCTACGAGGGCGTCGCCATGCACGCGCCCACGTCGGGGGCGGCCTCTCCTCCCATCACGGGTGCCCCCGCGCCTCGTGTCGGATGTCAGTCGCCCGAGATGCCAGCGGCGATCGCTGCTCACGACGCGCGGAAGATCAAGCGACTCTTCGGCGGAGCCGGGGCGATGCGCAACGCGATCGCTGGCGGCCGGGCCGCGTGCGTACCGCTCGACGACCCGGAGCTGCCGTGGGTCGTTGTGAACAAGCATCGCGCCGTGTCGCCCGTCGGCTACGTGCCGCCGTCGCTCACGGTGCCGTCGTCATCTCTGGTCGGCGGCGGCCTGCGCAGCAACGTGGTCGGATGGTACGAGCGCATGCAGCGTGACGTCGCGGGTTCCGGGGCCGGCTCCATCGCCCTGACGAGCGGCTACCGCTCGTACAGCACCCAGGCCGCGATCCACCGCAGCCAGGTCGATCGCCTCGGCGTGACCGAAGGCGAACGGCTCGCCGCTCGCCCCGGATACAGCGAGCATCAGATCGGACTCGCGGCGGACGTCGTGGCGTGCGGCGGGGGCGGCTGCGGATCGATCTACTCGTTCCCGGACACTGCCCAGGAGCGGTGGCTGCGAGAGAACTCGTGGCGGTACGGATGGATCGTCCGGTACGAGTCGGGTAAGACGGGCACCACGGGTTACAACCCCGAACCGTGGCACCTCCGCTACATCGGCCCCGACCTCGCGCAGGTGTACCACGACGGCGGGTACCGCTCGCTGGAGGAGTTCTTCGGCCTTCCGGCGGCCCCGAACTACCGCTGAGGATGGGGTCGCAGTCGGCCCGCCGTTAGACTGTCCAGATGCCGGAACCCGCCCTTTCTGCTGAACAGGAGGCGCTGTTCCGGCTCATCGAGGACACGCAGGAGCACGTGTTCGTCACCGGCCGTGCCGGCACCGGCAAGTCGACGCTGCTGCGGCACCTGACCTGGAACACCTCCAAACAGATCGCCATCTGCGCGCCCACCGGCGTCGCCGCCCTGAACGTCGAAGGGCAGACGATCCATTCGCTGTTCAAGCTGCCGATCGGACTGATCGCCGACAGCGACATCGAGCAGTCCAGCCCGACGCGGAAAATTTTGAACGCCATCGACACGCTCGTCATCGACGAGGTCTCGATGGTCAACGCCGACCTGATGGACGGCATCGACCGTTCGCTGCGGCAGGCGCGCGCGCGTCGCAAGGAGCCGTTCGGCGGCGTGCAGGTCGTGATGTTCGGGGATCCCTACCAGCTCGCGCCCGTGCCGCCGCGGGGCGACGAGGCCAAGTACATCGCCGACCACTACCGCTCATTCTGGTTCTTCGACGCGAAGGTGTGGGCGGGGGAACAGGCGGGCGACGGCCTGATCGAGATGGGACGCCACGGCGCGGACCTGCACATCCGCGAGCTCACCCACATCCACCGTCAGGACGACGACGCGTTCAAGCTCATGCTGAACGCCGTGCGCTACGGACGGGTGACCGCGGACATCGCGCAGAAGCTGAACGAGGTCGGTGCGCGCACGCCGCCCGAAGATGACGCGGATCCGGTGATCACGCTGGCGACGCGCAACGACCGCGTCAACGCGATCAACGCGAGGCACCTCGAGGCCCTTCCCGGGCGCGAGCAGACGGCCGTCGCGGACGTCACGGGCGACTTCGGCCGCGGCGACGCGTATCCGGCCGACGAGCACCTCGCGCTCAAGGTCGGCGCGCAGGTCATGTTCCTGCGCAACGACATCGCATCCGGCGGGGAGCCGCCACGCTGGGTCAACGGCACGATCGGCACGGTGACGAAGATCCTGCCCGACACGGTGCGCGTCGACGTCGACGGTGACGAATTCGACGTGGAGCCCGCCGTTTGGGAGAAGTACCGCTATGCGTACGACGCGTTCCAGAAGAAGCTCTCGCGCGACGTGGCAGCCGAGTTCACACAGTTCCCTTTGCGGCTCGCCTGGGCAGTGACGATCCATAAATCGCAGGGCAAAACCTACGACCGCGCGATCGTCGATCTCGGCGCGGGCGCCTTCGCGCCCGGACAGACCTACGTCGCGCTGTCACGGCTCA
>JAJYSF010000174.1 GCA_021793715.1 Actinomycetes bacterium | reverse complement strand
CGACACGAGGGTAAGGACGTCGCCGTCGCCGAACTGCGCCGCGTGACCCAGGCAGACGCCGTCGTCTTCGCCGGAGATGACGTGACGGACGAGGACGCGCTGCGTTCCCTGGAAGAGGGCGATCTCGGCATCCGCGTCGGCCCGGGGGAGACCGCGGCGAGCCTCCGCGTCGCCGACCCGGGTGAGCTTGCCGCAGTGCTCACTCGCCTCGCGGCTTTGAGAGCATCCTGACCCGCGATCAAACGACACGATCAGCAAAACGTCGACGTGGTCGGGGGCCCTCGAGACGGGGAATAGACTGCTTGGGTGAGTGAGAACGCAGCCAGGGGAATCGACATCAAGCCGCGCAGCCGTGTGGTGACCGACGGGATCGAGGCCACCACCTCGCGCGGCATGCTCCGTGCCGTCGGCATGGGCGACGACGACTGGGCGAAGCCCCAGATCGGCATCGCGTCGAGCTGGAACGAGATCACCCCTTGCAACCTCTCGCTCGATCGCCTTGCGCAGGGTTCCAAGGAGGGCGTGCACGCCGGCGGGGGATACCCGCTGCAGTTCGGCACGGTCAGCGTCTCGGACGGCATCTCGATGGGGCACGAGGGGATGCACTTCTCGCTCGTGAGTCGCGAGGTCATCGCCGACAGCGTCGAGACCGTCGTCATGGCGGAGCGCCTCGACGGCACGGTGCTGCTGGCCGGCTGCGACAAGTCGCTTCCCGGCATGCTCATGGCCGCCGCGCGCCTCGAGCTCGCGAGCGTCTTCCTCTACGCGGGCTCCATCGCCCCCGGGTGGGTCAAGCTCGAAGACGGCACGGAGCGCACGATCACGATCATCGACTCGTTCGAGGCCGTCGGCGCGTGCAAGGCCGGCCAGATGAGCGAAGCCGACCTCAAGAAGATCGAGTGCGGCTTCGCACCTGGCGAGGGCGCCTGCGGCGGAATGTACACCGCCAACACCATGGCGTGCATCGCGGAGGCGCTCGGCATGAGCCTCCCCGGATCCTCCACGCCGCTGAGCGCCGACCGCCGTCGCGACATGTACGCGCACCGCTCCGGCGAGGCCGTCGTGGAGATGCTCCGCAAGGGGATCACGACGAAGGACATCCTGACGCGGAAGGCATTCGAGAACGCCGTCACGGTCGCGATGGTGTTGGGCGGATCCACGAACGCCGTGCTGCACCTGCTCGCGATCGCGCACGAAGCCGGCGTCGAGCTCACCCTCGAGGACTTCCGGGCCATCGGCGAGCGCTCGCCCCACCTCGCCGACGTCAAGCCGTTCGGCCAGTTCGTCGCGCAGGACTTCGACCGCGCGGGCGGTATGCCCGTCGTCATGAAGGCGCTCCTCGACGCGGGCCTGCTGCACGGCGACGCGATGACGGTCACGGGCAAGACGCTCGCCGAGAACCTCGCCGACCTCGACCCCGAGCCCATCGACGGCACCGTCGTGCGCGACCTGGACGACCCGATCCACGCCACCGGGGGGCTGACGATCCTCGACGGCAGCCTCGCCCCCGAGGGCGCCGTCGTGAAGACGGCCGGCTTCGACGCCGAGGTGTTCGAGGGGCCGGCCCGCGTGTTCGAACGCGAGCGCGCCGCCATGGACGCGCTCACGAACGGCGAGATCAACAAGGGCGACGTCATCATCATCCGGTACGAAGGGCCCAAGGGCGGGCCCGGCATGCGCGAGATGCTCGCCATTACGGCGGCCATCAAGGGCGCAGGTCTCGGCCAGGATGTACTACTCTTGACAGACGGTCGATTCTCAGGCGGCACAACTGGTCTGTGCATCGGCCACATCGCTCCGGAGGCAGTGGACGCAGGTCCGATCGCCTTCGTGCGCGATGGTGATCCGATCCGGGTCGACGTCGCCGCTCGCTCCCTCGACATACTCGTCGATGAGGCCGAGCTCGCCTCCCGCCGCGAAGGCTGGGAGCCGCTGCCCCCGCGCTACACCCGCGGCGTTCTCGCCAAGTACGCGAAACTCGTACGCTCTGCCGCATTCGGCGCCGTCACCGGCTGACGACCGATTGCGCCGACAGACGTCCGACACGATTGAGGGAAGCACTATGCCCGCAGATCCGACAACCGCCGTTCCTCGGCCGCCCGCATCCTCGAACGCCACCCCGCCCGTCATCACGGGCGCGGAGGCCGTCGTCCGCTCGCTCGAGCAGCTCGGCGTCACGGATGTCTTCGGCCTGCCCGGCGGAGCCATCCTCCCCGCCTACGACGCTCTCATGAGCGACAACTCGCTCAACCACATCCTCGTGCGCCACGAACAGGGCGCTGGCCACGCCGCGGAGGGCTACGCCGCCGCGACCGGCCGCGTCGGCGTCGCCATCGCGACGTCGGGCCCCGGGGCGACCAACCTCGTCACGGCGATCGCCGACGCCCACATGGACTCGGTGCCGATCGTCGCGATCACCGGGCAGGTGTTCTCCACGCTGATGGGCACCGACGCGTTCCAGGAAGCCGACATCGTCGGCATCACGATGCCCGTCACGAAGCACTCGTTCCTCGTCAAGCGGGCGGAGGATGTCCCCTCCGCGATCGCGCAGGCGTTCGAAATCGCGAGCACGGGGCGCCCCGGACCGGTCCTCGTCGACATCACGAAGGACGCCCAACAGAACGAGGCGCCGTTCGTGTGGCCGCCGCGCTACGACCTGCCCGGCTACCGTCCCGTCACGAAGGCGCACGGCAAGCAGATCCAGGCGGCCGCATCGCTCCTGGCCGCCGCCGAGAAGCCGGTGCTGTACGTGGGCGGCGGCGTCATCCGCAGCCAGGCCGCGGAGGAGCTGCTGGCCTTCGCCGAGACGACCGGCGCCCCCGTGGTGACGACGCTCATGGCGCGGGGCGCGTTCCCCGACAGCCACGAGCAGCACCTCGGGATGCCGGGCATGCACGGATCCGTGCCCGCGGTTCTCGCCTTGCAGGAGAGCGACCTGCTCATCGCTCTCGGGGCGCGCTTCGACGACCGCGTCACGGGCAAATCCGCGCTGTTCGCCCCCGAAGCGAAGGTCGTGCACGTCGACATCGACCCGGCGGAGATCGGCAAGATCCGTGCCGCCGAGGTGCCGATCGTGGGCGACGTGCGCGAGGTGCTCGTCGATCTCGAGACGACCTACCGTTCCACCGTCGACGGTGACATCCCGGACTACGCCGAATGGTGGCAGTACCTCAACGGCCTGCGCGACCAGTACCCGCTGGGCTACACCGCGCCGACCGACGGTCTCCTCGCACCGCAGCACGTCATCTCCCGGATCGGCGAGCTGACCGGTCCCGAGGGCGTGTTCGTCGCCGGCGTCGGGCAGCACCAGATGTGGTCGGCGCAGTTCATCAAGTACGAGCGGCCGAACTCGTGGCTCAACTCCGGCGGCGCCGGCACGATGGGCTACTCGATTCCCGCCGCCATGGGAGCGAAGGTCGCACAGCCGGACCGCCAGGTCTGGGCGATCGACGGCGACGGCTGCTTCCAGATGACCAACCAGGAGCTCGCGACCTGCGCGCTCAACGACATCCCGATCAAGGTCGCGATCATCAACAACTCGTCGCTCGGCATGGTGCGCCAGTGGCAGACGCTGTTCTACGACGGGCGCTACTCGCACACCGACCTCAACACGGGTCACGACACGAAGCGGATCCCCGATTTCGTGAAGCTCGCCGAGGCATACGGATGCCTGGCGATCCGCGTGGAGCGCGAGGATCAGATCGACGATGCGATCACCCTCGCGCTCGAGACGAACGACCGTCCCGTCGTGATCGACTTCGTCGTCTCGAGCGACGCCATGGTGTGGCCGATGGTGCCGCAGGGCGTCAGCAACAGCTACGTCCAGTATGCGCGCGAGAACTCGCCCGCGTTCGATGAGGGGGGCCTGACATGACGAAGAGCA
>JAJYSF010000173.1 GCA_021793715.1 Actinomycetes bacterium | reverse complement strand
CATCGCGAGCCTGGGCCTGGAGCGCGTGGGATGACCACGCGCCGCCACATCGGCATGATCGGCGCCGACGCCCCGCGCCAGATCGTGTTGGCGGCGGGTGCCGTGCCCGTCCGACTGCATGGCGCGTGGCACGGCGAGGTGTCGCGTGACGCATCGGAGCTGCTCGGAGTCTCCGACGCCGTCGCGCTGCGCCTGCTCGATGAGCTTCTCGGCGGCGCGCACGACGGACTCGACGGCCTGGTCGTCTGTAACGACTCCGCCGCGAATCTGCGGTTGTTCTACGTTCTGCGCGTCTTGGCTGGTCGCGGGCGCGTGAGGTTTCCCGTCACGCTGCTCGACGCTCCCCGCGGCCTCGGCGCTCCCCGGGAGCGTTTCGTGGCGCGCCAGTACGCGCGACTCGCGGCGTTCTGCTCGTCGCTCACCGGCAAGCCCGTCGATGCGCACTCCCTTGCGTCCGCCGCGACTCGCGAGCGCGCGCTCGGCGAGGCGTTGGCCAGGCTCCGCGCGCGGCGTGTCGGCGGCGAGTGCACCGGATCCGCGGCGCTCGCCGCCTATGCCGCCGCGGCGACGCGCGCTCCGGAAGACGCGGTCGCGTTCATCGACGCGGCCCGCACGGCTCCGGCGGCAGACGCGGCGCCGATCGTCGTGACCGGATCATCGCATCCCGATCCCACCGTGTACGACGCGATCGAAGCGACCGGCCTGGTCGTGCGCGCCGAGGATCACGACGCGGGCGACGCCTCCTGGATCGGCGAGGCCGCCGACGGCTCTTCCCTCGAGGAGGTCTGCGCGTCTCTCGCACGTGAACATGCTCGGCGGCCTCCGTTGGCTGCGAGGTCGCGATCCCGCGAGCGGGCGGCGGCCCTCGCCGCCGTCGTCTCGCGCGTCGATGCGCGCGGCGTGCTCGCGCTCGCTCGCGACCTGGACGACGCACCCGCATGGGATCTTGCCGCGCAGCGCACCGCGATGAGCGATGTTGGACTGCCGCTCGAAGAACGCGTGCGCATCGCGCCGGAAAGCGCCGCCCGTGACGCGTCGGAGGCCGCCATCGCCCTGCGCGCCCGGATCGTGAAGGAGCCTGCATGAGCACCGAACGCCTGCGCGCCGCCGCTGAGGCGACGCGCTTCCAGAAGGCCTGGTTCCAGGACGTGGCCGAGCGCGCCCGCGCGGGGGAGCCGATCGCGATCGTCAACGCCGACGCGCCGCACGAGATCCTGCGGGCGCTCGACATCCCGTACGTCGTGACGCAATGGTGGTCGTCGATCGTCGCCGCGAAGCGGATGAGCGCAGCCGCACTCGAGCGTGTCGCCGCGCAAGGCCTGCCCGACTTCAGCCTGCAGTACGACGCCATCCCACTCGGCGAGCAGGATCTCCCGAGTGACGACCGGCCGTGGGGTGGGCTCCCGCAGCCGACCTTCGCCATCGCGGAGCGCAGTGGCGACGTGACGCAGAAGATCTTCGAGCAGTGGGGCGAGCGCGACGGAACCGAGACGTTCCTCCTCTCGCGCACGGGCGCGGATCCGGTGCCCCCCCGGTGGTGGGAGCTTGTCCCGCATCGATGGGAAGAGGCCTTCGGGTCGGACCGCATCGATCTCCTGCAGGACGAGATCGGCGAGCTGGTGGCCTGGCTCGAGGAGCGCACGGGCCGCACGCTCGACCACGCACGATTGCGGCGGATCCTCGAGCTCGGCAACGAGCAGGCGGGGTGGAACAAGAAGACACGAGACGCGATTGCGGCGGCCCGGCCGACGCCGATCGCCGTGAACGACTCGATGCCGGCCGTCATGGTGCCGCAGTGGCATCGCGGAAGCGAATGGGCGGTGGGCGCGGCGCGTTCCCTCTACGAAGAGGTCGTCGAGCGGATCGACAGCGGCCAGGCGGTCTGCGCGGACGAGCGCGTGCGCCTCATGTGGGTCGGCCGCGGGCTCTGGTCGGACCTCGACATGTATCGCCGGTTTCAGGACGAGTTCGGTGCGGTGTTCGTGTGGTCGATGTACCTCGCGATCGCCGCGGACGGCTACGCGCGGCACGGTGACGACGCAATGCGCACGCTCGCGGCGCGCTTCGTCGGCATCACCGACCAGCTCTACGTACCGCCGTGGTCGAGCGAGTGGTACGTGAAGGAGGCGCTCTCTCACGGCGTCGACGGCGTCGTGCACCTCGTCGCGGACGACACACCGGGCGCTGGTCTCATCACCGAGGCGTTGGAGGAGCAGGGCATCCCGGTGCTGGAGATCCGCGCCAACAACGCCGACCAACGCTCGAGCGGCGCCGCGCGGATCCCGGAGCGCATCGCGGACTTCCTGCGCACGCGCGTGTCCGCGCGCCGCTGACGGGTGGGTGTCTTCCGGCCGTTCCGCCAGCGCAGCTTCTCGCTGTTCTTCACGGGGCAGGTCGCGTCGAACGTCGGGCTGTGGTTTCAGAACCTCGCGCTGCAGCTCGTGGTTCTCGGTGCGACGGGGAGCGCACAGGCGCTGAGCGGCGTCACCGTCGCGCAGTTCCTGCCGATCTTCCTGCTGGGCGTGCCCGCGGGGCGTCTGGCCGACCGGATCCGTCCCCGCACGATCCTCATCGTCACCTCGATCCTTGCGGCTTGCGTCGCGGTATGCGTCGCGTTCGTCGTAGCGGGAGATGATCCGCAGCTCTGGCAGATCTATACGCTCATCGGGGTGTTCGGCACGGTCCAGGCGTTCGAGCGTGTCGCGGGCCAGACGATCATCTACGAGCTCGTCGGGCCGAAGACGCACCCGGGAGCGGTGTCGATCAGCACCATCGCGATCGCGGCCGCCCGCTCGGTGGGGCCGGGCCTCGCCGGGCTCGCATTCCAGGCGCTCGGGGCGCCCGCGTGCATGCTTCTCAACGCGGCCTCCTACCTGCTCGCAGGGACGATGCTGCTCCTGATCCGCCGTCGGGACCTGCACGCGCGTGTGACGAGGGGATCCGGCCCGGCGGTGCGTCTGACGGACTTCCTGCGCGACAGGTCGATTTCGACGCTGCTCATCGTGAACGTCGTGATCGCGCTGTTCGCGCTCAACTTCGGCCTCGTGCTGACGTCGATCGTCGATCTCTCGTTCGGCGGTGATGCGGCGAGCGTGGGTTTCGTGCACGCGCTCAACGCCGTCGGCGCGATCGCAGGCGGGATCCTCGCGGCCGCACGGCCGGCGATCGGCGTGCGCTCCCTCATCGTCGCGCTTGCGGTGTTCAGCGGCGCCCTGTTCGTCAACGCGGCCGCCCCGACCCTCGGGGTGTTCCTCGCCGTGTCGCCGCTTCTCGGGTTCGGAATCGGCTGCTACCAGGGCGTGCTGAACGCGGCGGCCCAGTCGTCGGCGCCTCCCGAAGCGATCGGTCGCCTCATGTCGCTCGTGACGCTCGGCAACTTTGGCATGACACCCTTCGGCGCCCTCTTCATGGGGTGGGTGATCGACGCGTCGTCCGGTCGCGTCTCCCTGCTCGTCGGTGGCCTCACCGCGCTGCTGTGCACGGTGTTCGTCGCGCTCCGGGCGCCGCGTGACGGGGGCGGCCGCACCGTACCCCGCGGGTGAGGGAACTCACGCCGAGAGCCCTCTTCCCAAAGCGTGTCACTATAGATTACGATCGCTATGCCAGGTGATTTATAAACCGGCTCGTCAACGGTGATGAGGAGACAGCGTGGAACAGCTCGTGGTGGAGACGGACGCCGGCCGGGTGCGCGGCGTTCGGTGCGGCGAGGCGATGCGATTCGCCGGGATCCCGTATGCGGCGCCGGCCGCGGGACGTCACCGTTTCCGTCCGCCGCAGCCCGTGACGCCGTGGTCCGGCGTGCGCGACGCGGACGATTTCGGACCCGCGGCATTCCAACTGATCCGCCCGGGTCGCGCGAACGACATCGGGCCCATGGGGGACGACAGCCTCGTCC
>JAJYSF010000172.1 GCA_021793715.1 Actinomycetes bacterium | reverse complement strand
GTCGGCGACCGATGGCGTGACATGTGGCGCGAGCGACTCGAGGGCAGTGGGCTGTGGATCGAAACGTGGCTCCGGCATCAGCGCCGGGACGAATACTGGAAGCCGGCGTCCGTCTCCGAGAACTACGGCGACATCCAGTGCCCGGTCTTCGCGGTCGGGGGCTGGGCCGACGGGTACACGAACGCCGTCTTCCGTCTCATGGAGCACCTCGAGGCGCCGCGCAAGGGGCTCATCGGGCCGTGGGGGCACAAGTATCCGCACCTCGGCGTGCCTGGGCCGGCGATCGGGTTTCTGCAGGAGGTCGTGCGGTGGTGGGATCACTGGCTCAAGGGCATCGACACCGGCCTGATGGACGAGCCGATGTTGCGCGCGTGGATGCAGGACAGCGTGCCCCCGGCGACCTCGTACGACACGCGGCCCGGCCGTTGGGTGGCGGAGCGCAGCTGGCCTGCCGCCGCGGTCCGTGAACGTCGCTACGTGCTCGATCGCCACGCGCTCGAACAGGACGGCGCCGCGATCGACCCCGGACACGATGTCCGGCTGCAGTCGCCGCTGAGCGTCGGCATGTTCGCCGGCAAGTGGGCGTCCTACGCCGCCGTGCCCGACCTTCCCTTCGACCAGCGCGAAGAAGACGGCGGTGCGCTCGTGTACGAGACCGAGCCGCTCGACGCGCCGTTGGAGATCTTCGGGCTGCCGTCGCCCGACCTCGAGATCACTCCGTTGGAGGACGGCGAACATGCCTGGCGCGTCACGCGCGACCTCGCCACGGATGTCTCGAAGCTCGAAGTGCTGAACGATCAGGGCAGTTTCCGCATCGATGAGACGGACACCGTCGTGCGCCGCGACACGAGCGAGTGGTACACGTTCCAGCGCAACGACGTGAACTCGGTGCGCGGAGAGACGCGGACCGTGCGCCGTTACGAACGCGATGACTGGCGGATCGAAGTTCTGACGCGCACCGTGCTCACCTCGACGCCGGAGGAGTTCCACGTCAACGCCGAGCTCGATGCCTACGAGCTCGACGCGGAACACGGCGACTCGCGATTCTTCGCCGACAGTTGGCAGCTGTCCGTGCCGCGCGATCTCGTGTAGCGGCGCACACGTGCACGCCCGCGTGCGCGGGACGCATACCGCCCGCGGCATGTCGACGCACCTAGTGTGAGAAAGGCGATCGGCATCCGCCGTTGGCACCTGTACGACGGCGTTCCGAATCCGTCGCAACCGAAACGGAGCGGTTATCTCCTCCACCCAGACTGCCCGCCCCGAAACACTCGGGCCCGTTCGCCAGACCTACGCGGGAACCGATGATTTCCCACCCCTGACCCGTGTCTATTCACAGCTGTCCAACGTCGTGCGTGAGATGGGGCTGTACCGCCGGGCTCACGTCTTCTACGCTCTGGTCGGCGCCGCGCTCATCCTGGCCCTCGCCGGCGCCGTCGCCGGCTTCATCCTGCTCGGCGACTCCTGGTTCCAGCTGCTCATCGCCGGTGCGCTCGGCATCATCTTCACGCAGATCGCCTTCCTCGCCCACGAAGCCGCGCACCGCCAGGTGCTCGCGTCCGGCCCCGCCAACGTCCGGCTCGCGCGCATTCTCGCCGGCATCGTCGGCCTCAGCCTGTCGTGGTGGGATAGCAAGCACTCGCGGCACCACGCGAACCCGAACCGCGTCTCGAAGGATCCCGACATCGAGGTCGATACCATCTCCTTCCTCGACGAGGACGCGGCCCAGGCGCGTGGCCTCCGACGCGCCATCACACGCCATCAGGGATGGCTGTTCTTCCCCCTCCTGACGCTCGAAGGCCTGAACCTGCACGTGTTGAGCATCGTGCATCTCGCCTCGCCCGGGAAGGTGAAGGGCCGTTGGCTCGAGATCGGCATCATCACGGCGCGCTTCGCGGTGCTGCTCGTTCCGCTCTTCCTGATGCTGCCCGTCGGTATGGCGTTCGCGTTCCTCGGCGTGCAGCTCGCTGTCTTCGGCGTGTACATGGGCGCGTCGTTCGCGCCGAATCACAAGGGGATGCCGGTCATCGCGAAGGACGCTAAGCTCGACTTCTTCTCGAAACAGGTGCGGACCTCGCGCAACATCAGCGGCGGCTGGTGGGCCACCACGCTCATGGGCGGTCTGAACTACCAGATCGAGCACCATCTCTTCCCGAACATGGCCCGTCCGAACCTCGCGCGTGCCCGTGCCGTCGTCCGCGAGGTCTGCGAGACCCGTGACGTGCCGTACACCGAGACGACGCTCATCGAGTCGTACGGAATCGTCGTGCGCTACCTCAACCGTGTCGGCCTCGCCGCGCGGGATCCGTTCGACTGCCCGGCCGCGGCGCAGTTCGGCCGCAGCTGAGCTGGCCGCGCCCGACGCGGGTCAGTTGTACGCTTCGAGCAGCCGCAGCCACACCTCGCTGATCGTCGGGTACGACGGCACCGCGTGACGGAGCCGTTCGATCGTGACCTCGCCCACGATGGCGATCGTCGCGGCGTGGACGAGCTCCGCGGTGTCCTGGCCGACGAACGTCGCGCCGATCACGACGCGCCGCGCCCGGTCGATGACGAGCTTCGCGCGGCCGCTGTAGCCGTCGGCGTGGAGCGCTGCGCCCGCGATGGCTCCGAGGTCGTGCTCGACGGCGTCGACGTCGATTCCGGCGTCGCGTGCGGCAGCCTCGGTCAGCCCGACGCTCGCCACTTCGGGGTCCGTGAACACGACGTGCGGCACGGCCGCGTGGTCGGCGCTCGCGACATGACGTCCCCACTCGGCATCGTCAACCGGATCCCCGGCAAGTCGGGCGGCGATCGCGCCCCCTGCGGCGCGTGCCTGATACTTGCCCTGATGAGTGAGCGGGGCGCGCCCGTTCACGTCGCCCACCGCGTACAGCCAGTCGGTGCCGCGGACGAGCATCGTGTCGTCGACCTCGGGGTTCGCGCTGAGCCCGAGCTCCTCGAGGCCGAGGCCGTCCGTGTGCGGCCGACGCCCCGTCGCGACCAGCAGTTCCTCGGCGTGGATCGCGGTGCCGTCATCCAGTTCGACCGTGACGATGCCGTCGCCGTCGCGATCGACGCGCGCCGGGGAGGCCCCGATCCGCACGTCGCCGCCGAGCTCTTCCAACGCCTCGGCCACCAGCTCGCCGACGAAGGGTTCCTCCGACGTCAGCAGGCCGCTGCGGGACACGAGGGTGACCTGGGAACCGAGCGAGGCGAAAGCGAATGCCAGCTCGGTTCCGGCGACGCCGCCGCCGATCACGACGAGGCGCGGGGGCACCCGTTCAGCGGACGTCGCCTCGCGTGTGCCCCAGGCGTCGATGCCGTCGAGTCCGGGAATGTCGGGCACAACCGGCGCGGATCCCGTCGCCAGTGCCACGGCGCGCGCGGTGTATCGCTGGCCGTCCACGTCGATCTCGCCCCGGCCGGTCAGGCGCGCGCGACCGCGGATCAGGTCGACGCCGACGGAGGCCAGCCACTCGACCTGACCGTCGTCCTGCCAACTGCTCGTGAACGTCGTGCGGCGCGCGAGGACCGCGTCGGCGTCGATCCGCCCGGACGCCGCCTCGCGCGAGCCGGCAACGCGCCGCGCCGCGCGCAGGGCGTGGCCGCTCCGGAGGAGAGCCTTCGACGGCATGCAGGCCCAGTAGGAGCACTCGCCACCGACGAGCTCTGCCTCGACGATCGCCGCTCGCGCTCCCGATCTCGAGGCGTAGTCGGCGACATTCTCGCCGACGGCGCCCGCTCCGATCACGATGACGTCGTAGTGCTCGGCCGATGGCTCGACGGCGCTCATGATGCCTTCTCTCGCTGAACGGTCTCGGTCGGCGGGACCGCTGCGCGCGGGTACGCCTGCGTGCAGGCTAGGGCATCTCGAGCACGGTGAACAGGGGAGCGCGAGGGTGGATCCGTTCTGCCGCGCGACCGCCGTGCGAGGGTAGG
>JAJYSF010000171.1 GCA_021793715.1 Actinomycetes bacterium | reverse complement strand
GGAGACCGGCGGGATGCTGGAGGTCTGGGCGGATCTGTTGGAGGCGACCGGCGATCCGATCTATCGCGAGCTGCTCGACCGTTACTATCGCCGCTCGCTGTTCGACGGCCTCCTCGCGGGGCACGACGTGCTCACGAACATGCACGCCAACACCACCATCCCGGAGGTGCTCGGCGCGGCGCGCGCCTACGAGGTGACCGGGGACGACATCTGGCGGCGGATCGTCGAAGCGTATTGGGACTGGGCGGTGGTGCGCCGCGGCACGTTCTGCACGGGCGGGCAGACGTCCGGGGAGATCTGGACGCCACCGTTCGCCTTCGCGGCGCGACGCGGCGAGAAGACGCAGGAGCACTGCGCCGTGTACAACATGATCCGACTCGCCGACGTCCTGCTCCGCTGGACCGGAGACCTGTCGTACGCCGACTACATCGAACGAAACCTCTACAACGGTGTCCTCGCTCAGCAGCATCCGCAGACGGGGATGGTGGCGTACTTTCTGCCGCTCGTCGGCGGTGCCCGAAAGGACTGGGGGAGCCCGACCGAGGACTTCTGGTGCTGCCACGGATCGCTGGTGCAGGCGCACACACGCCACGCGCAGCTGGTCTTTTACGCCGACGGCGACAACGAGACCGTCACGATCGCGCAGTTCATCGCGGCACGGGCGAGCGTGCCCGTCGGCACCGCGACCGCCGATCTGCGCCTGGAGCTCCTCGACGAGGCCGATGACGTCGGTCCGGACGCGAATGCGGGGGCCGCCGGGGACCGGCATCGCCCGATGCGCACGCGGATGCGCGTGACCGTCGATGCTCCGGCGTCGATGCGGGTGCGGATCCGCATTCCGGAGTGGGCGGAGGGCGCCCCGGAAACGTCGGCGGACGACCTGGTGACGCGCGAGGGCGACGCGCTCTTTCTGGCGCACCCCGGCGGCAGGCTCAGCGTGGACGTCTCCTTCCGGTATGCGCTCCGCGCGGTGCCGATTCCGGACGAGCCGACCACGGTCGCATTCGCCGAGGGGCCGGTCGTGCTGGGCGGTCTCGTCGACCGTGAGGTCGCCCTGACCGGAGACGCGAGTCGCGCGCCCGAACTGCTCGCGCGCGACGACGAACGGCACTGGACGCGGTGGCTCCCGCGCTACCGCACGGTCGGGCAACCGGTCGCGATCCGCTTTCGACCGCTGCACGAGATCGCCGACGAGCCGTTCGCTGTGTACTTCCCCGTCGTCGGCGGATCCTGACGCGCGGTGTCAGCCGAGGTGCAGTTCGAACGTCGCGAAGGAATGCGGCGGCAGCTGAGCCGTGAGCACCCCATCCTCGATCTGTGCCTCGAGCGGCGCGGGCGCGACGCGATCGGGGGCATCGGGGTCGTTGAACGTCGTCGCGCTCTCGCCGGTCAGCACCCGTGCGCGGGTGAGCTTCGCGGCACGGCCACGCAGGTCGACACGGACGCGGCAGTCGGCGTCGACCGACATGTGCGTCAGCGAGATCAGCGCCGCATCCTCCGACGTCGAGGCGGACAGTGACACGAGGGTGAGCTCGTCGTCGCCGACCATGGTGGTGGGCGCCTCGAGCAGATGCGCCGATAACTGCCGCGCGTCGTGATGCCCGGAGTTCATTTCGAACACGTGGTACGTCGGCGTCAGGACCATGCGATCGCCGTCGGTGAGCACCATCGCCTGCAGTACGTTGATCGTCTGGGCGATGTTGGCCATCGCGAGCCGCGAAGCGTGTCGATGGAACACGTCGAAGTGGATCCCCGCGACGAGCGCGTCGCGCACGGTGTTCTGCTGGAACAGGAAGCCGGGGTTGGTGCCCTCCGCGGCGTTCCACCAGGTGCCCCACTCGTCGCATACGAGATCGATGCGCCGGTCGGGGTCATACGAGTCCATGACGGCGATGTGTCCGCGGATCACGCGATCGATGTCCGTCGCGTACGCCATCGTGTCGTAGAACTGCGCGTCGGTGAACGCAGTCGCGTCCTCCGTGTTGATGCCGGATCCGGAGTGCGTGTAGTAGTGGAACGAGATCGCCTCGTACGGCAGGCTGTTGTACAGAACGTTGGTGTGGCTCTCCACGGCGCCCTTCATGAGGGCGCGCGTCCAGTCCAGGTCGTCTTCGTTGGCGCCCGCGGCGATGCGCACGAGTCGGTTGTCACCGTGGTTGCGGCTGTACATCGCGTAGCGGCGGGCCTGTTCCGCGTAAGCCTCGGCCGACATATTGCCGCCGCAGCCCCACGGCTCGTTTCCGAGCCCCCAGAACGGCACGCGCCACGGCTCGTCGCGGCCGTTCTCGCGACGAAGGCGCGCCATGGGGCTGTCGTCGCCCCGGGTGAGGTACTCCGCCCATTCCGACATCTCCTGGACGGTGCCGCTGCCGACGTTGCCGTTGACGTAGGCGTCGGCGCCGAGGAGGTCGCACAGGTCCATGAACTCGTGGGTGCCGAAGTGGTTGTTTTCCACGACGTCGCCCCAGTTCGTGTTCGCGATGCGGGGGCGTTCGTCGCGCGGACCGATGCCGTCGCGCCAGTGATATGCGTCGGCGAAGCAACCGCCCGGCCACCGCAGGTTCGGGATCCGGAGCGCGCGCAGGGCGTCGACGACGTCGCGGCGGATGCCGCGCACGTTCGGGATCTCGGAGCCCTCGCCGACCCAGAAGCCGTTGTAGATGCAGCGCCCGAGGTGTTCAGCGAAGTGGCCGTAGAGGTGGCGGCTGATCCGAGCGCCGACCACGTCGAGGTCGACGACGGCGCGGGCGACGGCGCTCAATGTGCCGCCCCCCAGTCGGCGCGCGAGGTCCGTGGCACGATGGGCGGCCGGGTGGCCGTCGTCATGAGATCGATGCGACGCCCCTCACGCGCGGAGTCCGTGAGCGCCGTCATGATCTCGAGCACGTGCAGGGCGATGTCGCCGTGCGCGCGGGCGCCGCCGTCCCGCACGAAGTCGATCAGTCCGATGCCGCGCCCGGCGTTCTCGTAACCCGCGCGCACGGGCAGCGAATCCCAGTTGTCGGCGCCCGGACGCCTCAGACGCACCTCGCCGTCGAAGAAGTTCGGATCAGGCAGCGCGAGGGTCGCCTCCTCGCCGTGCATCTCAATCGGCGCGGCCTGGGTGGCGACGCCGTCGAAGCTGAACGTCACGGTCGAGACCGCGCCGCTGACGTGCTCGAGGATGCCGGTGACGTGCGTGTCGACCTCGACCGGGATCTCCTCGCCCGCGCGCGGCCCCGTGGCGATCTGCCGCACGTCGCGCGATCGCGACGATGCGCCCGAGACGCGTGCGACAGGGCCCAGCAGGTGGAAGAGCGCGGTGAGGTAGTACGGTCCCATATCGAACAGCGGGCCGCCTCCCTCGCGGTAGTAGAAGTCGGGGTGCGGGTGCCATGCCTCGTGGCCGGGAGCCGTCCAGGAGGCGACGGCGGCGACCGGGCGGCCGATCTCGCCGGCGTCGACGGCGGCCCGGGCGGTCTGTACGCCGGCACCGAGAGCGGTGTCCGGAGCACAGCCGACCCACGCGGATCCGGCCGCGTCGAGGATCTGGCGCGCCGGCGCGACCGTCGGGGCGAGGGGCTTCTCGCCGTAGACGTTCTTGCCGTGGCGGAGAGCCGCCAACGCGACGGGAGCGTGTGCGGCGGGCACGGTGAGGTTCAACACGGTGTCGACGGCCGGATCCGCGAGGAGTTCCTCGACCGTGAGCGAGCGACAGCCGGGGATCCGCTGTGCACCCGCGGCCGCGCGCGCCGGGTCCAGATCCGCCGTGGCGACGATGCGCACGTCAGGATGCGCGGCGAGCGTGTCGAAGTACTGTCCTGAGATGACGCCGATTCCGACTATTCCGATACCGTGCGGCTCGCCCACAGCATTCCCCTTTCGATGATGGTGCGCACATTCACGTCCCGGAGGACGACCGGACCGTGTCCGGGGGTCGCGACGAAGACACGTCCTCAGATCGG
>JAJYSF010000001.1 GCA_021793715.1 Actinomycetes bacterium | reverse complement strand
TCACCTCGTACAGAGGACGAGCACCCCAGGATTGCGACATGATAAATTCATCATATCAATCGGATCCTGACGAGATGCTCAATCCATGCGGGACCGCGGCGTGGTCGCCGTGATCGCGAAGGTGGGCTGATACCGCCGCAGCGTCGTGTGCGCAACCCCCTGGAGGCGCGTCCACGAGATTCGTACGCTCGGCGACGACGGCTGAATCGGCCGTCAGTCAGCAAGGAGGATCCATGTCTCAGGAGACGCTCGAAACGCCGATCGACCTGTTGCGGTTCCAGCTGCGAACGACGATGTCCATGGAGGAGGACTCGCTGGCCGCCTTGGGCGACCTCGAGAAGGCGGCTCCGTCGACGGAGGTGCAAGAGCTGTTCCGCCACCACGCGGAGGAGACCCGAGAGCAGATCGACAATCTGCGTAAGGTGTTCGACCTGTTCGAGTTCCCGGTATCGACAGCGGGCTCGCCCGCGACGAAGGGGATCTCGAGTCAGGCCCATTCGCTCATCGAGCGCACGTCGAAGCCGCTTCTCGACCAGGTCACGCTGACGTGTGCATTGGGCAACGAGCACTACGAGATCTCTGTGTACCAGTCGCTCATCGTGGCGGCGACGGCCCAGGCGGCGACGGAAGCCGTGGCGTTGCTCAACAGCAACCTTGACCAGGAGACGCACACCAGTGAAGAGCTCCACGCGACGCTGAAGCAGCTCGCGGGGTGACGCGCCGTCGGCGAGGCGGCGTCACGCTTCGGCGGCCTCCTTCTCGGCGAGGAAGGCGTCGCGTTTGGCTCCGGGGATCCAGCCGCGGTTGACTACTCTCACCTGGAAGACGGATGCCGCGATGACGAGCACGGTCGCGAGCAGGATGCTGAGGAGGACTCCGACGCCGGTCGGACCCATGACGCTCATGCCGACGAGAGTGCCGTACCAGCCGAAGTCAGCGTCGCCGAACGTGCTGTTCGAGAAGCCGAGCTCGCCGAGGACGAGCAGCAGCACCGCGGGCAGGATCGTGATGATCACGCCGTTCACGAACCCGCCGACGGCCGCACCGATGCGACCACCCGTGGCGTTTCCGAACACGCCGGCGCCACCACCGGTGAAGAAGTGCGGCACCATGCCGGGGAGGATGAGCGCGAGCCCGAGTGCCGGATTCAGCCAGATCGCGATGACGCCCAGCGTGACGAGCCCGCCGGCGAACGACGTGAGGAATCCGATCAGGACGCCGTTGGGGGCGTACGGGAACACAATCGGGATGTCGAGGGCGGGCCGTGCGCCCGGCACGACCTTCTCCGCGATGCCCTGGAACGCCGGGACGAGCTCTCCGAGCACTGTGCGGACGCCGTAGAGGATGACGGCCACGCCGACGCCGAACTGCAGGGCCTGGGCGAACCCGGCCATGATCGTCGCGCCCGCGTCGTCACCGCCGAGAATCTCCATGGCCTGCTCGGGCTGGGCGATGAGGCCCCAGATCGCGAACACCATGTAGATCAGCACCATCGACAGGGCAGTGGCGACCATCGAGTCTCGCAGGAAGCTCAGTCCCTGCGGGAACTTGATCTCCTCGGTCGAGCGGCTGCGTCGTCCCGTGATCTGCCCGGCAGCACCGGCCGCGATGTACCCGGCGGTGCCGAAGTGCCCCATGGCGATCGTGTCGTCGCCAGTGATCTTCTTCATCCACGGCTGCGCGAACGCCGGCATCACGACCATGATCACGCCGAGCAACAGCGCGCCGACGATGACGACGAGCCAGCTGAGCTCCTCGCCGAACCCGACCGTGAGCACGACGCTCAGCAGGAGAGCCATGAACACCATGTGGTGACCGGTGAGGAAGATGTACTTCAGGGGCGTGAAGCGCGCGAACGCGAGCATCACCAGGAAGCCCAATACCAGCACGTAGGCGCTCGTCGCCCCATACTCCTCCGAGGCGATCGCCGTGATCACCTCATTCGTGGGAATGACGCCCTGCGCTCCCGTCACGGAGAGGATGAGATCTCCGAGCGGTGTGAGGGACGCCGTCACGACGCCCGCGCCGGCACCCAGGATCAGGAATCCCATCGCGGCCTTCAGGCCGCCGCCGATCACTTTGCCCGACGGACGCTTCAGTGCCATCAAGCCGATGGCGGTGATGAGCCCGATCAAGTACGCAGGCACATTGAGGATCTGCTGCCCGATGAACTCTAGGACGACGACTAACCACTCCATTGGGGTCTCCTTCGAACGGATGAAACGGCGGTTCTAGCTCTCGATGACGGGGCGGAGCTTCTCGGTGATCTCGGCCACGTCTGTGAAGTTGTCGATCACGATGACCTGTGCGGGCACGTCGCCGATCTCATCAACGAGTTCGGCCGACGTCAGCACGAGGTTCGCGGTGCGGGCCGCGCCACGGGCCGTGCCGATATCGGCTGCCTCGACATCCGCATCGGCATCCGCGCCCATTTGGCGCAGCGCCTTCTCCGCGTTCATCTTCAGGAGCACGGAGGTTCCGATGCCCATTCCACATACGGCCACGATCTTCATTGCTCTGCCTTTCGCTGTGAGGATGTTCGGGTCTGGTCGGGCACCGCGTCACGCGACGCGGCCGAGAATGGCGTGCACCTCCGCCGCCGTCTCGGCGGCGATCAGCTCGCTGAGCATCGCTTCGTCGGAGAGAATGCCGGCGAGTGCTGCCATGGTCTCGATGTGTGAGTCGTGGTCGAGCGCCGCCAGGCCGACCACCAGCCGGACGGGGTCGTTCGTTCCGCTGCCGAAGTCGACCGGTTCGGACAGCGACACCCAGCTCAGGCCTGTGCGCAGGACTGCGGGGGAGGGACGGGAATGTGCGAGCGCGAAGCCCGGCGCGATCACGATGTATGGGCCATGCTTCTCGACGGCAGCGATCATCTCGTCCGTGTACGCGGCAGTCGTCACGCCGGAGGCCGTGAGGGCGCCGCCCGCGAGCTGGATCGCCGCCCGCCAGTCTGACGCGTGCGCACGCGTGACGATGGCGGACGCGGGAAGGTCATTGGCCAGGCTCATCATCGCTCCTCACATCGGTCCGCATATCGTACGCACACTTTTGCACATTCGTGAACCAAAGCGCTAGTGCGAATCTGCCGCGGTGCGTCTCGTCGGATCAGTCGCGGGCGGCCGGTCGCGTGAGGACGCTGATGCGCTCTGCATCGAACAGCGCGTCCTGCGCGAGCAGTGATGCTCCGTGGACGCCAGCCTTCTCGCCGAGGCGGGCACGCTCGACGGTGAGCCCCTGGCGAGCGAAGACGTGGGACGCGCCGAAGATCGAGCGCCGAATCGCGCCGATGAAGCGTTCACCGACTTCGGAGAGGTTGCCGCCGATGATGACTGCCGAGGGGTTGAGGAGGCCGACCGCGTCGGCGAGTGCGTATCCGATCGTCTCGCCGACCTCTTCCACGAGCGCGATCGTCTCTTCATCGCCCGACGCGGCGAGCGTGACGATGTCTGCGCTCGTGCGCAGGTGATGCGGGCCACGGTTCAGGGCATCGCGCACCGTCCCCCCGCTCGCCACCGTCTCGAGGCGACGCAGAGGCTCGCTCAGGCGGCCACGCAGTGGCGCGCTCAGCTGGCCCGCTCCGCCCCGCGAGCCGCGGTAGATTCGCCGGTCGAGCACGAACGCCGAACCCACGCCGATCCCGGCCTTCACGACGATGAGGTCGTCGAGGTCCGGTCGTCCGAGTCGCGCTTCGCCGACGGCGAGGATGTTCACGTCCCGGTCGACGACGATGACGGCGTCGTCGCGCATCGGCCACAGCCGGTCGCGGACTTCGACGCCGTCCCACCGGGGGTCGAGCTGCGGGCTGCCCAGGCGCCCGGTCGCCGAGTCGACGGGCCCGGGAACGCCGATGCCGATGCCGCGCACGTCGGCGTGCGAGCGCCCCAGGCCGCGGAGGAGGAAGTCGAACACCTGGCGCGCCCAGGAGAAGATCTCGTCCGGACCGTCGTACAGTCCGATGTCTGCTTCGTCCTCGCACAGAACTTCGCTGACGAGGTCGGTGATGCCGACGCGGGTGTGGGAGCTGCCGATGTCCATGGCGAGGAGAACGCCGGCGTCGCCGTTCACCGCGAAGGATTCTCGGGGCCGTCCGCCGCCGCTTGCGCGGGAGCCGGCCGGTGCGATGATGTCGTGACCCAGCAGCTCATCGAGGCGTCGGCCGAGCGTGACGCGCGACCACCCCAGCCGCTCGAGCAGCTCCGTGCGCGTCGTGACCCCGTTGCGAATGAGGTCGAGGACCACTCCGGATCCGGTTGGCGCACCTCGCGACATGGTGTCCCTTCCTGTTGCATCGGCCCGCATTGACTTATGGATAGTTGTATACCAAAGTGGGCGTCATGTCATCCCGTGCGGCGAACCCGGCGTCCCGTCCCGATCCGACAGCCATCGTCGGCGCTCGCGATCGCGCCGAGGAGCGTGCCGTCGCCGCGGCGATCGCGATCCCGGCCGTCGCGGTGCAGACGAAGGGCCACGGTCACGCCGGGACGGCGATGGCGCTCGCTCCGTTGGCTCACGTGCTGTTCCAGCGTATTCTGCGCCACGACCCGTCCGAGCCCGCATGGGCGGGGCGCGACAGGTTCGTGCTGTCCGCGGGCCACGCGAGCATGCTGCTCTACACGCAGCTGTTCCTCACCGGCTACGGCCTCGAGATCGACGACCTCGCCGCCAGTCGCACGCTCGGCGCGCGCACCCCCGGGCACCCGGAGCTCGGCGTGACGCCGGGCGTCGAGATGTCCACGGGGCCCCTCGGTCAGGGGGTCGCCAGTGCGGTCGGCATCGCCCTCGCCGCGCGACGGGACGCCGCGCTGCACGGCGGAGACGACGTGTGGGATCCGACGGTCTACGTCCTCGCCGGCGACGGCTGCCTCCAGGAGGGGGTCTCGGGCGAGGCCTCGAGTCTTGCGGCGACCGCTGGGCTCGACAACCTCGTGATGATCTGGGATGACAACCGCATCACCATCGATGGCGGTACGGACCTCGCCTTCGATGAGGATGTCCGCGCGCGCTACCGCGCGTACGGCTGGCGGGTGCTGGAGATCGACGACTTCCGCGATCTGGCGCAGATCGAGAGGGTGCTCACGGCGGCGCAGACGCGGGACGGCCGACCGACGTTCGTCGCCGTCCGGAGCGTGATCGGCGCGCCCGCACCGAACCGGGGAGGCACGAGCGCCGCGCACGCCGGCGGCTTCGGCGCAGATGAAGTGGGCCGCGTACTCGAAGCGCTGGGATACGCCACGGACGCCGCGCTCGACGAGCTCGCCGATGACGACGTGCTCGCGGTGACGCGTGCCGCCCGCGAGCGTGGCATCGCGCTGCGCCACGCGTGGGAGGACCGCCGCGCACGGTGGCGGGAGGATCGCCCGGACGCGGCGCGTCGCCGAGACGCGCTCGCCGCCCCGGGAGCCGAGGCGCTGGCGCTCCTCGATGGCATGGCCGCGCCGCCCGAAGGGGAGCGGATCGCGACGCGCAAGACGAGCGGCGCCGTGCTGCGCGGTCTGCAGTCGTGGGGCGGGCTCTGGGGTGGATCCGCTGACCTGTCGGAGTCGACCGCGGTCGCGGTGCCGGGGTCGCCGGTCTCCAGGGAGAACCCAGCGGGCGACGTCATCGCATTCGGCGTGCGCGAACACGCCATGGCCGGGATCCTCTCCGGGATCGCGTTACACGGGCTCTGGCGCCCCTACGGCTCGACGTACCTCGCGTTCAGCGACTATCAGCGCCCGGCGATCCGGTTGGCGGCGCTCATGAACCTGCCGGTGGTGTTGATCTACACCCACGATTCGGTGGCGGTGGGGGAGGATGGGCCGACCCACCAGCCGGTCGAGCAGATCGCGTCGCTGCGGACCGTGCCCGGGCTTACCGTCGTGCGTCCGGCGGACGCGGTCGAGGTCGTTGCGACATGGCGAGCGATCCTCGCGGAGCCGGATGGTCCCGTCGCGCTCGTGCTCTCGCGGCAGGATCTCCCCGTGCTGCCCGCGCGCGTCGACGCGGTAGCTGGCGTGCGGCAGGGCGGATACGTGGTCTGGCAGCACGGTGACGGACGGGATGTCGCGTTGTTGGCGACGGGCAGTGAGGTTGCGCTCGCGGTGGAGGCGGCGCGCGTGCTCTCCGCCGACGGTGTCGCGGCGCGGGTCGTGTCGATGCCGAGCGTGGAATGGTTCGCACGCGCGGGAGCGGACGTGCAGGAGCGGGTGCTGCCGGCTCAGGTGTGCGCACGCGTCGCCGTCGAGGCGGGACGTGGTGACGCGTGGTACCGATGGGTGGGTGCGTCCGGTCGGGTCGTGGGCGTCGAAGAGTTCGGCGAGTCCGGATCCGGTCCCGAGGTGCTGACGCGCGCAGGTCTCACCGTCGACGCCGTCGTCGCCGCCGCGCGAGAGCAGCTCGCCGCGGACTGAACCTCTCTGCCGCCGCGGAACGTGGCGGGAGATGCCGGCGACGACGCGATTGTCTTCCCGGGCCGCGACCTCTCTCGCGAGGTATTCATCCCGCACGTCCGGGCACAGGACCTCGAGGACCTAAAGAAGCGGCGCTCGGAGCAGAGCCACCGGTGGGGAGATCTCCCCACCGCTTCACCTGCACGAATGGCGGCTGAGTGGGTAGCGTGGATGAGGTGAGCGAGCCGCAAGGACCATACGGCCACGTGCCCGATCCCGGTAGCGGGGATGCAGGGTCGCACCAGCCGGGGCACGGAGCACCGCAGCAGGCACCGTACGATCAGCAGGGCCAGCAGTCGGGCTACGGCCCCCGTCGTGGACCGGAAACGGTCCCGCCGACCGGTCCCGGACGCGGCACCCCGTGGTATGCCCGCTGGTATCTGTGGGTTGCCGTTGCGACGGTCATCGTCGCGGGGGCGGCTATCGCCGCGGCCATCATCTTCGGGCCGTCGATGTTCGGTGCGACCGGTGGCGAGGAGCGTCCGCCCGCGACGCAGTCGCCCCCGCCCGAGGACGACCCGAGTGGCGGAACGCCCGGGGAAGAGCCGGACGAAGGAGCGGACGAGCCTCCGAGCGACAACACGGGCGAGCCGGGACAGGAATTGGCCTTGGGTGAGTCGGTGGCCATCGGCGAGGACTGGGAAGTCGTCGTGGATGATCCGAACATGGACGCGACCAGTGATCTGCTCGACGGCGGCAACCCCGAGCCGCCCGAGGGCACCGTTTACGTGACCATCACCCTCACCGCCACAAACACGGGCGACGAAGCGGCGCAAATCTATAACAATATCGCCATGGCGTACGTCGATGAGAGCGGTGAGCAGTTCCTCACGTCGACGGCGGTCGCTCCCGATGACGCGTACCTGCTCTCGGAGACGCCCGTCGGGCAGAGCGACAGTGGGAACTATGTGTTCGAAGTCCCCGAGGGCAGCGAGGGCGGCTACTGGTTGGTTCGCGTGCGCACTCCTCACTTCACCGGGCCGACCTTCACCTACGCGAACGAATAGAGGCGCGTGGTCGCCCCGAGCGCACTGACCGGGAACGCACGGGAGCGCAGCTTGGTCATCACGTCGCTGACTCCACGAACGGAGTGAAGATCGCGGTGACCGCTGCGGTGGCTTGGTCGGCGTCGCCGTCGGCGATCGCCTCGATCAGGTCATGGTGGTGGCGGTGCGCGACTTCTGGGTCGTCGCTCTCCTCGTCACGCATGTGCTCCGCGAAGACGTCGAGCATGTTCGAGTAGAGCGTGACGTAGAGCGGATTGTGCGTCGCGGCCACGATGCCGTGGTGGAGAGCGAGATCCGCGCTCGCGCGCCGCTTGGGATCCTCTGTCGACCAGCTCGCTCGTCGACGGTCGCGCAGCTCGCGCAGCTGATCGACATCGGCGTCGGAACGGTTGCGGGCGGCGAGCGAGGCCGCCGCTGAGTCGAGAGCGAGGCGCAGTTCGAGATAGTGGCGACGCGTGCCGCCGCCGAGCTGACGTTCGAGCGTGCCGGTGAGTTCGGATGCCGAGATGACGAATGTGCCGCGCCCCTGCTCACGGCGTAACAGGCCGGCGTGCACGAGAGACTGCAGCGCCTCGCGAACTGTGTTGCGGCCGATGCCGAACATCGAGACGAGAGTGGGTTCGGTCGGGATCCGCTCGCCAATCGGCCAACGTCCGGAGACCACCTCCTCGCGGAAGCGCTCAGCCGCCTGATCGATGAGCCCGACTCGACGCATCGGTTGAGCTGTGGCAGACTCGTCGCGATTCATCCCATGATCCCATCACTCATCGTCGTCTCTTGGAGCCTACCGTGACCGCGCCCTCCCGTCCTTTTGCCGCGGTGCGCCGCCGGTACCAGCTCTTGTGGGCGGGGTTCGCCATCGTGGTGACCGCGTTCAACCTTCGCACGGCGGTCACCGGGTTCACTCCTCTGCTGGAGATCATCGGATCCGATCTCGCGTTCGGTGTCATGCTGGCCGGCCTGCTCGGGACCATTCCCGCGGCCGCATTCGGTGTCTTCGGATTCCTGGCTCCGGCGGTGACGAAGAGGTTCGGACTCGAGCGTACGGCTGCGGTGGCACTCGCGATGACCGCCCTGTCTCTGGTGCTGCGCGCCTTCGCGCCGAATTCCGCCGTTCTCATCCTCTCGACCGTGTTGGCGCTCGCCGGCATCGGGGCGGCGAACGTCGTGGTGGTGCCGCTGGTGAAGGCGTGGTTCGCCGACCGACTGGCGCTTTGGACCTCCCTCTACCTGATCCTCATGCAGACGGGGCAGTTCCTTGCTCCTCTCATCGCGGTTCCGTTAGCAGTCGGGGCGACGTGGCGCGTCTCCGTGGGAATGTGGGCCGCACCCGCCGCGGTGGCCGCGGTGGCATGGTTTGTCATCGCGATCACGCTCCCCGCAGACGGTCACCACGTGGTTGCCGCAGCGGCGACGACGGAGCGGGCGCCGACGATCGCGCGATCGTCGACGGTCTGGGGCCTGATGGTGCTCTTCGCGATGCTGTCGCTGTCGAACTACGCGATCATCACGTGGCTGCCGTCGGTGCTCACCGACGCAGGTGGCAGCGCGGAGCTGGGCGGAACCATGGTCGCACTGTACTCGGCGTGGGGCATGGTCGCGGCGCTGGTCGTTCCGCAGTTGGCGACCCGCTTGGCGAACCCGTTCATCGTCGTCGTGATTTGCGCGATCGCACTGATCGTCGGGTACGTCGGGCTCCTGCTGTCGCCCGTCGCTGGGACTCTCGCCTGGGTGTGTGCGCTGGGTATCGGAGTGAGCACGTTTCCGCTGTGCATGACCCTCATCAACCGCCGAACGCGCACCTCGCAGACCGCTTCAGCTGTCTCGGGCTTCGTCCAGGGCATCGGCTACGCGATCGCCTGCGTCGGCCCGATCGGGTTGGGGCTGCTTCATGAGGCGACCGGGTCGTGGACGATCCCACTCCTCGTCCTCGCGGCGACGACGGTGCCCGGTCTGGTTGCGGGCTGGTTCGCGTGCCGTCCCCGCTTCGTCGAAGACGCTGCTCCGACGACCCGCTGAGGGTCTCGCCGGGTCACTGTCGGGGCCGCTGCGCCGAGCTCTGGGACCACATCCTGGAGCGACCCGGCACACGGCGAAGGCCCGGCCCTCGTGAGGAGGGACCGGGCCTTCGGATTTGGTTGCGGGGGCAGGATTTGAACCTACGACCTCTGGGTTATGAGCCCAGCGAGCTACCGAACTGCTCCACCCCGCGGCGCAATGTCTACTTTACCAGTGGTTCAGGATCCGGCAAATCGCGCGTCGCGAGGCACTCACCGGGCGTGTCTGTGGGAACGCTGGAAAAGATGGCAGGATGAGCCGCATGACGATCGAGCACGACGCTGTCGGGATCGCCGTGGCGCAGTTCGCCCCCGGGGCCGACGCGGATGAGAACCTCACGACGCTGGCCGAGCTCGCGTCCACCGCGGCGGAGCGTGGAGCGCGTGTCGTCGTGGCGCCCGAGTACGCGAGCTACTTCGTCGATCCGTTCGATACCACCCTTGCCGCCAACGCTCAGCCGCTTGACGGGCCGTTCACGCGCGCGCTCGCGACCATCGCCGCGCAGAACGACCTGACGATCGTTGCCGGCCTCGTCGAGCAGGGCACGAGCGATCGCGTCCGCAACACCGCTGTCGCCGTCGACGGCACGGGCGTGGTCGCCGCCTATCGGAAACAGCATCTGTACGACGCGTTCGGGCAGACCGAGAGCGCGTGGGTCGAGCCGGGTGAGACCGAATCCGCGGAGACGTTCGTCGTCGACGGCCTGCGCTTCGGCCTGATGACCTGCTACGACCTGCGATTCCCTGAGGTCGCACGGACGCTCGTCGACGCGGGAGCGGACGTGGTGCTTATGCCGGCCGAGTGGGTGCGCGGTCCGTTGAAGGAGTTTCACTGGGAGACGCTCGTCGCGGCTCGCGCGATCGAGAACACGATCTACATCGCGGCGGCGGACCACACCGCCCCCGTCGGCGTCGGACGGTCGATGGTGATCGACCCGCGCGGCGTGCAGGTGGCGGGAATCGGCCCCGAGCGCGGCGTCGCCGTCGGCTGGGCCTCCCGCAGTGCGATCGACGAGGTCCGTCGCGCAAATCCTGCGCTCGACCTGCGCCGGTACCGGGTCGAACCGGCCGGTTGACACTCAGTCGCGCAGCTTTGCAAGCCGCGACGTCGCCTGTTCGAGCACGTCGACCTTCTTGCAGGCGGCGAAGCGGACGAGCGAGCGGTACTCCTCGTCGTGCTCGGGCGTGACGAACGCCGAAACGGGCACGCCGGTCACGCCGACCTTCTCGGTCAGCTCGCGGCAGAACACGGCCGCGTCCTCGTATCCCAGCGACGACACGTCGGCGACGGTGAAGTAGGTGCCGGCGGGGCGCGAGATCGACAGACCGGCGGCCTCGAGACCGTCTCCCAGCACCGTGCTGCGCGCGTGCATGTCGCGGGCGAGCTCGGAGAAGAACTCATCCGGCAGGCGCAGGCCGCGCGCGACGGCGGGCTGCAGCGGAGATCCGTTCGCGTACGTGAGGTATTGCTTGACCGTGAGCACGGCCGTGACGAGGTCTTTCGGCGCGGTGAGCCATCCGATCTTCCAGCCGGTCGCGCTGAAGGTCTTGCCGCCCGACGAGATCGACACCGTGCGCTCTGCCGCGCCCGGCAGCGTCGCGATCGGCGTGTGCGGCGCGCCCCACACCAGGTGCTCGTACACCTCGTCGGTGATGATGACGGCGTCGTGGCGAACGGCGAGGTCGACGACGGTGCGCCGGACCTCGTCGGAGAACACGGCTCCCGTCGGGTTATGCGGATCGTTCACGAGGATCGCGCGTGTGCGGCCCGTCACGGCGCGCTCGAGTTCCGCGGGATCCGGCTGGAAGTCCGGCCACGTCAGACGGACGGGCACGAGGCGCGCGCCCGCCAACGCGATCGCGGCCGCGTACGAGTCGTAGAACGGCTCGAAGACGACGACCTCGTCGTCGGGGGAGAGAAGTGCGAGCAGGGCGGCCGTGAGGGCCTCGGTGGCGCCGGCGGTGGCGATGATCTCGGTGCGCGGATCGAGATGGATCCCGTAGAACCGCTCCTGGTGCTCGGCGACTGCTTCGAGCAGTTCCGGGACGCCACGTCCGGGCGGATACTGATTCCTCCCGCTGGCGATCGCAGACCGCGCCGCTTCGAGAACCTCCGTCGGCCCGTCTTCGTCCGGAAACCCCTGACCGAGGTTGATCGCGCCCGTCTCCGCCGCGCGGGCCGACAACTCGGCGAAGATCGTCGGCGCGACCGCACCGTCAGAATCGAGCAGCCGAGCGCCGCGCGCGGCGAGGTGCCAGGATCCGCGTACCTGCGTCATTCCTGCAGGCTACCGGCACACGCGTCCGAGCTCACAAGATCGCCGTACCCTGGACATAGGGCCGTCATAGGTTTCGGATGCACGCTGAGGGAACCAGGCAGAAGGAGAGGCCATGAGCAACGACAACGGATCATCGATTCCGCCGCTCCCCGAGCGTTCGGCTGCCGACGCCGCGGCCCACGGGTCGTACGCGGCACCGCCGTACGCACCCCCGAGTCACAGTGCTCCACCCGTGCACGGGGCGCCGCCCGCGCCGGAGACGGCGCCGGTGCCGGAGGGACAGGCGCCCGCATATCAGTGGGCGCACCAGGAGCCGAAGCGGACAAAGGAGAAGACCGGTGGCGGGGCGAAGCTCGCCGGCCTCGTGGTCGTCGCCGCCCTCATCGGCGGAGGCGTCGGCCTCGGCGGAGCGTGGCTCGGCATGTCGCTCATGGGAGACGACACGACGCCCACGGCCCAACCCGCGGGCGGCTCGGAGAACATCACGATCAACAACCCCGACGAGGTCAATCAGACCGCGGCGATCGCCGCCGCCGCATTGCCGAGCGTCGTCACGATCGAGGCTGCAAGCCAGTCGGGTGGCGGCAGCGGATCCGGCGTGGTGCTGAGTGAAGACGGCTACGTGCTGACGAACACGCACGTCGTGACCCTCGGCGGTGCGTCTGGCGATGCTCAGCTGCGCGTGACGGGATCAGACGGCACGCTCTACGACGCGACGATCGTGGGCACCGATCCGATCTACGACCTCGCCGTGATCAAGCTCGAAGGCGCCTCCGATCTCACACCGGTCGACTTCGCTGACTCGTCGGAGCTCAACGTCGGCGACACGACCGTCGCGATCGGCGCGCCGATGGGGCTGTCGAATACCGTGACGACCGGCGTCATCAGTAACCTCAACCGTTCGATCGAGATCGCCTCGGCCGCCGCGCCGGAGGGGGACGACACCGAGTCTCCCGACGACGGCGACTCCGGCACACCGTGGTTCTTCGACCTGCCCGGCCAGGACGAGCCGCGCCAGTCGAACGAGTCGATCAAGATCGCCGTGCTGCAGACCGACGCCGCGATCAATCCCGGCAATTCCGGCGGCGCGCTCGTCGACGACGAGGGCAAGCTCGTCGGCATCAACGTCGCGATCGCGACGGCGGCCTCCTCGAGTGAGGAGGGCGGATCCATCGGGCTCGGGTTCGCGATCCCATCGAACATCGCCGAACGCATCGCGACCGAGATCATTGATAACGGGGCGGCGACGCACGGCCTCCTCGGCGCGACGGTCGCACCCGCCTCGATGATGGAGGGGACGACCACGACGGGCGCCTATATTGACGACATCGTGCCCGACGGCGCCGCCGAAGCTGCCGGGCTCGAGTCGGGCGACGTCGTCACGACCTTCAACGGCTTGCGCGTCAATGACGCGATCGATCTCACCGCCCAAGTGCGCGCCGCGGCCGCTGAGTCGACCGCCACGATCACCTACGTCCGAGACGGTGAAGAGCACGAGACGGAGGTCACGCTCGGCACGCTCGAATAGGCGAAGATCACACGGAGGACGTCACCCGCGGCCACTAGGCTCGTCGGGTGGCGTCCTTCTCCTTCGACACGGGCAACGCGCGCAAGCTCGCGCGGATCCCGCTGTACGTGCTCGGACGCCTCGTCACCGCCCTGACACCGCGCGGGGACCGGTGGGTGTTCGGCTGTGGCGCGGGCATCGCCGACGGCCCGCTCGCCCTCTGGCACGCGGCGCGGTCGCTGGGCATCGACGCGGTGTGGTTGACGACGTCGCGCGAGGAAGAGCGGGATGCGCGGCAGTGGGGGATCCCCACGCTTCCGAAGTCGTCTTGGCGCGGTTTCTGGGCGACCGCGAGAGCGCGCGTCGCAGTCGTCTCGCACGGTTTCGGGGACGTGAATCCGTATGCGGTCACCGGCGCTTTCGTGGCGCAGCTCTGGCACGGGATCCCGCTCAAGAGGCTCGGTCTCGACGCCCCCGTGATGGTCACGAGCTCCTTCCTGCCGGACTCACGCCTCGTGCGCCGCCTGCTCGCGTGGCTGTACCGCCGTTCGGCGCAGCGCATCGGCGTCCTGCCCGCCGCGAGCCACCTCGTCCGCGGCCGCCTCGAGTCAGCGTTCGGCATCTCCGATGCGCGTATCGCGGTGACCGGCGAACCCCGCGTCGACGTACTGTCCCGCGGATCGGCGCCGGCGCGCGCGGCGCGTGCACGCGAGGTGTTACGGCAGGCGGCGCCCGCGCTCGATACCTCCAGGCGGATCCTGCTCTACGCACCCACGTGGCGTGACGGCACGGCTGATCCTGGCATTCCCTCCGCCGCGGAATGGATGCGGATCATCGCGCTGCTCGAGAAGCACGACGCCGTCCTCGCGGTGCGATCTCACCGGCTCGGGGAAGGCGAGTATCGTCCGCCCGTGGCGACCGACCGCATCGTGTCGCTCGGCTCCGACGTGCTGACCGATGTGACCCCCGCGCTCCCCGGCTTCGAGGCGCTTATCACCGACTACTCGTCCCTCGTCTACGATTCCGCGCTCGTGCCGTTGCCCGCGCTTTTCCTCGCCCCCGACGTCGCCGAGTATGCGCGTACGCGCGGTTTCTACGGCGCGTATGCCGCTGTGGCCGGCGATGACGTCGCCACGACATGGCGCGAACTCGTCCCGGCGATTGACCGCCTTCTCGGGCAGGATGAGGAGCGCGAGCGCCTCGCGGACCGGGCTCGTGCCCTCAGCCGGTCGGTGCACGACTTTCACGACGGACGAAACACCTTCCGCGTGCTCGATGAGATCCGAAGGCGGATCGGGAAGGCCAGCCCATGAGGACCGGGACCGTTGTGGAGATCGTCGAGGAGACGCGCGTGCTCGTCGTCGCGGGACAGGGCGATCGTCCCGAGAGCGCGGCACTCACCGGATCGCGTGCCGTTGTGGACGGACGGATCACGGGTCGCGGTAAGAGCTGGAAGGTGCGCTTCCCACTCCGCACCTCACGGTGGGGCGGACCCGAGCTGCCGCTGCCGTCGGGGGAGTACCGGATCGAGATCCCGGGGATCGAGATCGCGGGCAGCTTGCCGCTGTCGATCGACGACGAGGTGCGGGTCTCCGTCGACGGCGAGATCGTGCGCGTCGGCCCGCCGCTCGATCCGTCGATCGAGACGCTGGAAGCCGCCGCCGCGCTCGAGCACCGCTACTCCGTCCACGCGTCCGCGCTCGAGGATGCCGTCTTCTTCGAGAGCTATTACGGGCGCGTCGCCGGCGACAACCCGCTCGCGCTCGACCGGGAGATCGCACGCGTGCGCCCGGACCTCACGCGATACTGGAGCGTCATCGACCTCTCGGTCGAGGTGCCGCCTGGCGCGGTGCCCGTCATCGAGGGATCCGCCGATTGGTGGCGCGCGCGCAGCGTCTCGCGCCTGCTCGTCATCAACGACTGGTTGCGTCGCCGCTACGTCCCGCGCTCCGGGCAGCACGTGCTGCAGACGTGGCACGGCACGCCGCTCAAGCGCTTGGCGCTGCACCGTCGTGGGTTCGCGCCGCGCCGGTGGGGAGCAGTGCTGAAGGAATCACGCCGCTGGGACGTGCTGCTCGCGCAGAACCCGTACGGTGCGCGGATCCTGTCGAAGGCTTACGCATTCTTTGGCCGCCCCGTGTGGGTCGAGGGCTATCCGCGCAACGATCGCCTCGCGAGCGGAGACGATGGGGCGACCCGTCGCGCGCTCGGCATCGGCGAGGGCGAGCGCGTGCTGCTGTACGCACCGACGTGGCGCGACGATCGCAGCGAGATGGTCGACTACGTGGATCCCATCACGCTCGCCGAACAGGCCGATGCGGTTGTGCTCGTGCGCGGGCACAGTCGCACGCTCGTGCCCGGCCGCAGCGCCTCAGGGCCCCGGGTGATCGACGTGACCGGCTATGCCGACGTCTCGCGCCTCATGCTCGCCGCGGACGCGCTCATCACCGACTACTCGTCCGTGATGTTCGACTTCAGTATCACGGGGAAGCCGATGTACTTCCTCGTGCCGGACCTCGAGGATTATCGCGGCCGCCTGCGCGGATTCTACTTCGACCTCGTCGCGCGCGCGCCGGGAGCGGTCGTCCGGTCTCAGGACGAGCTCGTCACCGCGCTCGACGAAGACGCGTCGCAGCACGCAGAGAAGTACGCCGCGTGGCGCGCGGTGTTCAACGCGCGCGACGATGGACGGGCCGCGGAGCGCGTCGTCGCACGGCTGATCGACCAGGGCCTGTTGCCGCGCTGACGTGCGCTACGGCAACGGGGTGTTGCGCCCGTCGAGGCGCGAGGTGTCGACCGTGTCGCTCGCACCGCGGGCGAGTCCCGCGAGAAAGCCCGCGCCCCAGGCGAGGTGCATCGTCGGGACGACCGCGAGGATCCATGCCCGCTCGGCGCACCCGGCGCCACGTCGTGCGGCCGCGAATGCCGCCACGACGGACGCGTAGGCGGCCACCGGGACGAATACGAGCCCCGCGAGGGCCGCGGAGGCTCCGGTCAGCGCGCGCGTGCCGCGGAGCACCGCGACGACGAGCGCGGCCACGAACGTCCCCACGAGTGCGGGCGGTGCGAAGAAGCGCAGCGAATTGCGGGATCCGTACCGGCGCACGAGCTCGCCCCGCCATCGCCCCGTCGCGAGGAACTGCCGCGCGAGCCGGGGCCAGGTCTCGCGCGGACGGTAGGTGACCGCGAGCTCCGGGTCGAACATGACCCGATAACCTGCGCGGCGGATCCGCAGATTCAGCTCCCAGTCCTCGCCGCGTCGGATCGTCTCGTCGAAGAGACCGACCTCCTCGAGGACCGCCCGTCGCATGACGCCGAGATAGGCCGACTCGGCCTCGGCCTCCTGTCGGCCGCCGTGATAGGCACCGCCGCCGAGGCCGATACGGGAGTTGTAGGCGGCCGCCGCGGCTCGTTGGAAGGGGCTGTGTCCTTCGGCGTGCATGATGCCGCCGACGTTCGCCGCGCGCGTGCGGTCGAGGGTGTCGAGCGCCTGCATCGTGTATCCCGGGCTGAGCTCGGAGTGGGCGTCGACGCGCACGATCGTCGGGTAGTGCGATGCGCGGATGGCGAGATTGAGCCCCACGGGGATGTCCGCCGCCGGATTGTCGACGAGCGTGATGCGCGGATCCGACTCCGCCATGCTGTGCGCGAGTTCGTTCGTACCGTCCGTCGAGGGGGCGAGCGCAAGGATCAGCTCGATGGGCCCGTCGACCTCCTGGGCGAGCGTCGACTCCACGGCCCGCGGCAGGTAGTCGCGCTCGTTGAGGACCGGCATGATGAAGGACACTCCGGATCCGGCTGGCACCGCCGGCGCGTCGCGCCGGATCGTTCGCGGTCGCATCGAGCCCGGATCGTTACGCATTTCTCGATCATCCCACGGGGAGCGGGCAGGGTGCCTGGATACCGTGGAGGGTGTGGGTGTGTTGAGCGATGCGAGGAACGCGGTGGCCGTCGTCCGGAAGGCGGCGCGCGGTCGCTCCGCCTACCGCCACGTGACGTCGGCGATGCGAGAACAGGGACGGCTGGAGCGCGACCGCTTTCAGATCGCCGTCTACTTCGCCGACAGCGACGTCAACATGTACCAGATGAGGCAGTGGTATCGGCCGCTGCAGGAGCTCGCGAAGACCTGGCCCGTCGTCGTGATGGCACGCAACGCGATGGGCGCGAAGGCGCTGCTCGACGATGGTGCGCTGCCCGTCGCGTACGTCCCCGAGGTGCGCGGCGTCGAGCGCTTCATCGAGCGACAGGACATTCGCATCGTCCTGTATGTCAACCAGAACATGCGGAACTTCCAGATGTTCCGCTACGGCCGTCGCTGGCACGTGTTCATCAACCACGGCGAGTCCGACAAGATGTACATGACGACGAACCAGTACAAGGCCTACGACTACGCATTCATCGCGGGACAGGCGGCACGCGATCGTCTTGAGCGCACGCTGTGGAACGCCGATCTCGACCGCAAGGCGATCGAGATCGGCCGCCCCCAGGCCGACCACTACTCCGGCACGACCCCGTTCACTCCGGATGAGCGCACCGTCGTCCTCTACGCTCCGACGTGGGAGGGCGACCGGCCGAGCGCCTCCTATGGTTCTATCGTCACCCACGGCGAGACGCTCGTCGAACGGCTGCTCGCGGACCCGCGCTATCGCGTCATCTACCGCCCCCACCCGCGCAGCGGTGTCGTCGACCTCGCGTACGGCGGAGCGAATCGACGGATCATCGGCGCGATCCGCGCTGCGAACAACGCCGATCCCTCGGCTCAGCACGTCTTCGACGACGGCCCCGACATCGGGTGGCAGCTCGCCGCAGCGGACGTCGCGATCTCCGACATCTCGGCGATGGTCTACGACCGCCTCGCCACCGGCAAACCGCTGCTCGTGACCCGGCCGACGGATCCAGCCGCCGAGATCGACGAGACCGGCTACCTCGGCGCGTGCGAGTGGCTGACAGCGGAGGCCTCCGTGAACGTGATCCCGGAGATCACGCGCGTGCTCGAGGATCCGCACACCGTCAGCCGCCTCGAGGAATGGGTGCGCCGATACTTCGGAGACACCAGCCCCGGGGCGCCGACCGCGCGCTTCCACGATGCGATCGCACGCCTCATGCGCGAGTGGGACGTGCACGGATCCGTCTCGGCGTAAGCCGCATCTGAGAGCGAGACGAACGGTTGCAGGGCATTGGATCAATACGCGCCACGGACTCCGGCGCGGCGGTTAGCGTGGCGAAGATGACGCTCCTCACGGATGCGAAGAAGGCCGTTCGGCTCGTCCGGCGCGCGGCCAGGCGACGCCGCGTGATCGAGTCGGTCGAACGGGAGTTTCGCGCGCTCCCACCGCTCGAACGCGGCCGTTACCGCATCGCGGTGTACTTCGCCGACCGCGCCGTCAACGCCTACCAGATCCGTCAGTGGTACGCGCCGCTCGTCGAACTCGGCGAGCGTCACCCGATCCTCGTCCTCGCGCGCAGCGCATCGGGTGCCAGGATGCTCCTGGAGGATGGCGCGCTCCCGGTCACGTACGTGCCGACGATCACGAGTGTCGAGGAGACCCTCGACGAGCAGGATGTGCGCATCGTGCTGTACGTCAACCAGAACCGGCGCAACTTCCAGATGTTCCGCTACGGTCACCGGTGGCACGTGTTCATCAACCACGGCGAATCCGACAAGGCGTACATGGTCAGCAGCCAGCACAAGGCCTACGACTACGCCTTCGTCGCAGGGCGAGCGGCCCGGGACCGCCTCGCGAGCACGCTGTGGGACTACGACGTCGACCGGCGCACGTTCGAGATCGGACGGCCGCAGACCGACCACATGACGGGGAACCCGCCGTACGAGCGCGATCACCGCACCGTCGTGCTGTACGCGCCGACGTGGGAGGGCGATCGTCGTTCGATGAGCTACGGGTCCGTCGTCACGCACGGGGAGGCGCTCGTGAAGAGACTCGTCGCGGACCCGCGATATCGCCTCGTTTATCGCGCACACCCGCGCACCGGCGTGCTGGATCCGGACTACCTCGCCGCGCACGAGCGCATCGTAGATGCCATCGCGGAGGCGAATCGCGCGGATCCCACGGCCCACCACGTGCACGACGTCGATCCGGAGATGGGGTGGCAGCTCACGTCCGCGGACGTTGCGATCAGCGACGTCTCGGCGATGGTCTACGACCGCCTCGCGACCGGCAAACCGTTGCTCGTCACGCGTCCCGCCGATCCGGACGCCGTGATCGACGAGCGAGGATACCTCTCCGCCTGCGAGTGGCTGACCGTGGAGGCCGCGCAGCAGGTCGAACGCGAGATCTCCCGCGTCCAGGAGGATCCGGACACGACCGCGCGCCTGCAGTGGTGGGTCGAACACCACTTCGGCGATGCGCGGCCCGGGGAACCGACCGCGCGCTTCCACGCCGCGATCGAGGAGCTCATGAGCCAGTGGGAGGAGCGACAGACGATGCTGGCGCGCGGCTCCCTCCATGGGGTGGCATAAAAGCTAGCTCATATATGCGTAGGCGTCTGCGCCGTGGTCTCGACACGATCGATGAATGGCAGTCACGCATTCACCGGCTTCGGAGAAGATCGGCCGGCGCATTGCGAAAGCGCGCACGGACGCGGGCGTGAGCGCTCGCGCCCTCGCGGAGTGTGCGGACATGGATCTGACGAACTTCCAGCGCATCGAACGAGGGCGTGGCAACCCGACGATCTCGACGCTCGTACAGATCGCCGTCGCGCTCGAGGTCGACGTGTCGGAGCTCGTCGCCGGGATCGGCGCGGACGACCTGCAGAATGGTCGCTACCCGTACGGCTACACCGAGATCCCACATCGACGACGCGGCATGCGCTCGACCTACTGAACCGCGCCGTCGCTACAGCACGAACTGCCAGAGGAGTTCCTCGTCGGTGCCGGCGGGGCGCCAGGACACCGTGACGCAGACGTCGGCCGGATCAAGCCCGCACAGACAGATCTCGCCCTCATCGCCGGGGAGCACTGTGCCCCAGCGTTCGGTGATCACGTCGTCGCCGACTCTGATCAGCGCGCGGGCGTAGGAGAGCGGTTCGGCCGAGGCGTTGCGGATCACCGGGTGCGGTGCGGAGCGGTGCACGAGCCACGGGCTCGCACGAGCTGGGCGGGTGACGTGTGCTTCCATGCGCAGACAATAAAGCGGACCCCCGACACGCGAGCCGAAGTTCGGTGTGCGGGGGCCGCTGACGGTGTGCGAGGCGTCAGGCGAGGACCTCGTTCGCTCGCTCGAGGTCCTCGGCGAAGTCGACCTCGACCGCGTACAGGTCGCTGATGTCCATCGCGCTCACGCGGACGCCGTTCTCGGCGATCGCGAGCTCGACGCCGCGCTCGAAGTAGTCCTGGTCGTCGACGCGCTGCAGCTGTGCCTGCAGGGCACGCTTGTCCTGGCGCGCGATGTAGTTGATTCCGACGGCCTCGCCAGCGGCGCCTTCGACGGTCTTGGACAGCTCGGTGATGAAGCCGCGCTCATCGAGCGTGTACTTCACCTCCTCGTCGCTGACACTGGACGTGTTGACGGTGACGAACGACTGCTCGCGCTCGATGAGCTCGACGGCGCGGCCGAGCACGCGCGGGTCGAAGACGACGTCGCCGTTCATCCACAGCACGCCACCGCGACCCGTCGCGGTGAGCGCGCGCAGGAGGCTCTTGGAGGTGTTCGTCTCGTCGTAGCTCTCGTTGTGCACGTAGTCGGCGTCCGGGAACGCATCGATGATCGTCTCGGCGCGGTAGCCGACGACCGTCGTGATGCGCGCATCGGATCCGAAAGCGGCACGGATGTTCTCGTGCTGCTGCTGCATGATCGTGCGGCCGTCGGAGAGCGTCGTCAACGACTTCGGCAACGCACGGCCGAGGCGCGTGCCCATGCCGGCGGCAAGAATGACGGTCTGGAGGGTCATGCGAATACTCCTTTGCGGGACGGGCCACGCCCGGGAACCCCGCCACCGCGGACCGCGCGACGTGTTTACTCGGAGTTCATCCCTTGTCTCATGCCAGGATACCAACGCGTCCGGATTTTCCTGGGAGTTCCGAGGGGATGCGGAGGTTACGGGCCGTGTCAGGACGGTGCGTTCGCGCGCGGATATGCGTGCCCGGATTGATAGGTTGTACGGGTGACAGTCACGTCGGGGGAGGACAGGCCTGACGTGCGCGAGGAGGAATCGCCCGCGCACGCGGCGCACACGGCGCTCGAGTTGCGCGGTGTCGTCAAGACATATCGCGGCGAACCGGCCGTCGCCGGAATCGACCTCAGCGTGCCGACCGGCACGTTCTACGGCCTCGTAGGACCGAACGGCGCGGGGAAGACCACGACACTGTCGATGATCGCGGGCCTGCTCCGTCCGGATCGAGGCGACATCCGCGTGTTCGACGTGGATGCGATCGCACGTCCGCGCGACGCAAAGAGG
>JAJYSF010000170.1 GCA_021793715.1 Actinomycetes bacterium | reverse complement strand
CAGAGGCCGTATGACGCCTTGACGGAAATCTGGCGCGCGACGTAATCGCACCGAAACGCCTTGTTCGGCGGCAGCCATGACGCCGCGTTCGAACTGCCCTTCGATGAGTTCGTCGGACCGTCGACGGCCAGCAGGTTCAACGGATCGTTCGCGAGCGCGACGCGCGCCTCGTACGTGGTCTGCTGAGCTCCCGTGATCCACGCGTTCTGCAACGCGACGACGTGATCGATCTGCACCAGGTGGGACGTGTCCTGACCGCGCTGGAACGCGATCTGCTTGCCCGTGTATGGTCCGACCAGCGTGCCGGACATGACCCTGCACGAGCCGTCGCGGTCGACGTCCTGCAGATCGCGCACCAGAATGTCGTTTCGCGTGTCGCAGCCGTTCCCATCGGTGTCCGGCCAGGACTCCCCGAACTGCACGACGCGGTCATAACCCGTCGCTGCAGCCGGGCCCTTCACCGGAATCGTCTCGAGCAGAGCCAGCGCGGTGCGACCGTCAGGATCGTTCGACACGGGCGGCGACGGCGTCTCCGGCTCTGGCGCGCGGTCCTCAGTCTCCGGCTCGTCGGTCGTCGGGTCCTCCGTGCTCGCCGGATCCGCTTCCCGCTCGTCTGGAACGTTCGCTGCGGTCGGTTCGGGATCAGCGGCCGCGGGCTCCGGCGACGTCGTCGGTGCAGCGGCCGGCGCCTCCTGGCGCGGATCCATCAGCATCGACGCCGGCACGGTCAACGCAAGCGCGGCGGCCAGCACCGCACCGGCCCAGGCACGCGAGGGCAGGTTCATCATGCCCGGTTTGTTGGTCACGAGCGTGTAGACCGCGGCGCCGAGCGCACACAGCATGACGCCGATCAGGAGGCCTGCGAGTCCTTCGACGATCGTGAAGGCGATCACGACGGTGGCGATCACGACGAGCCATGGCCAGCCTGGGACGAACGGACGTCGCGTGGCAGACGTCCGTCGCGCTGCTGTCGCGGATGGGGCAGAGGGATTCGGCACGGGCACTCCACTGGGTTGAAGCGCTCGCGCGCGGGTCACTCGGGTGGGGCAAGTATATCGCTCAACGCGGACCACACGCGTAGCAAGCCCTCTAGCCGTCTCATCGGCTCGTTTCCGCCGCCGCGTGTGTGATCCGCCCGCCTCAGGCGGTGGAGCGCATGGAATACAGCAGTTCGGGTCTGCCGGTGGCGCCGTAGCGGGGGCTGCGTCGGGCGAGCCCGGACTCGACCAGCCGCTCCAGATAGCGTCGCGCGCTCACCCGGGCCATGCCGAGGCGTTCCGCGACCTCCGTCGCCGAGAGAGGGCCGTGCGCCGCGCCCAACGTCTCGGCGACGCGTTCGAGCGTGAGGGGAGAGACGCCCTTGCGCTGCCCCGCGGCGACGACGGCGTCGCGCCGCATCAGCGCATCGACGTCAGCCTGTTCGAGGTGGCCCGTGAACTGCGCGTCGCGCTGGTGTGCGTTCCAGACGTCGTCGAGGCGGTCGTGGAGCGCCTGCATGGGAAACGGCTTGACAAGGTAGTGGTGCACGCCGTGCGCGCGAGCGAAGCGCACCGTGTCGAGGTCGCGTGCCGCGGTCACGGCGATCACCTCGGCGCGGATCCCTGCGGCCCGAGCGCGTGCGAGGACGGTGGTGCCGGGCATGTCCGGCAGAAAGATGTCGAGGATGATGACGTCCGGAACCTCGTCGCTCATCGCCCGCAGCGCCTCGCCACCGGTCACGGCGACGCCGATGGTCTCGAAACGCGGATTGCGCGCGACGAAGCCGCGCGTCACCTGGGCGACCGCGAAGTCGTCCTCGACGATCAGCACGCCGAGCTTGTTCACGTTCGGCTCCGTTCTCTCACGGGAAGCGAGACGACGAACCGCGCCCCGCCGAGCGGGCTCGCCTCCACGTGGGACGACCCGCCGAGGCGCGCGCACACGCGCCACACGAGCGTCAGTCCGTATCCGCGGGTGCGCTGCCCGTCCTTCGTCGAGTACCCGAGATCGAAGATCCGCTCCGTCTCGTCGGCGTCCACGCCGGGGCCCGCGTCGTCGATCGTGATCCGGACGGTCTCGTCCGTCGCGCGGATGTCGAGTTCGATGCGACCGCCGTGCGGCGATGCGTCGAACGAATTGTCGATGAGGTTCCCGACGACGGTCACGAGATCCGCCCCCGCAACGACGTCTTCCGCGATCGCCGATTCTGGGCTGACCTCGAAGTCGAAGCCACGCTCGCGTGCCTGGGCCCGCTTCGCGAGCAGCAGGGCCGACAGCTCCACGTCCTGGATCCCGACGTGTGCGTCGACGGACGTGATCGCGCCCCCGCTCGCAGCGCGATCGACCACACGGCGGGCGGCATCGGCCTCCCCGAGATCGATCAGCCCACCGATCGTGTGCAGGGTGTTGGCGAACTCGTGCTGTTGGGCCCGCAATCCTTCGGCGAGACTCTGCGCGCCCGCCAGGCGGCGCAACGCGTCGTCGACCTCGGTGCGATCCATGAGGATCACCGCAGTGCCGACGCGACGCCCGTGCAGCTGGACGGGTGTCGCGCGGGCGAAGAGCACGCGCTCACCGGCGAGGATGAGGCGTTGGGGGTCGGCCTCGTGATCGCGGGCGATCTCGACGAACTCCATGAGATCGTCGCCGAAGGCGTCTTCGCCTCGACTGCCGACGAGGTGCTCAGGCGCGGCGAGGCCGAGCAGTCGGACCGCCGCGTCGTTGCAGATCGTGACCCGGCCCTCCTCGTCGAACGCCACGAGCCCCTCGCGGATCCCGTGCAGCGTCGCCTCCCGCGTCTCGAGCAGCGATCGGATCTCCTCGGGCTCGAGGTCGAAGATCCGACGCCGCACGAGACGCGCGACGCCGGCGGCGGCGATCACGCCCACGACCGCGGCGGCGCCGAGCACGAGGGCGAGCGAGGACGCGTCGCTCAGGAAGTCCTCGCGCAGCGTCGACTCGAGGATGCCGACGGACACCTGGCCGAGGATCGCGCCGTCCTCCGCGTGCACCGGCACCTTCACGCGCCACGATTCGCCCAGCGTGCCCGTCTGCGTGCCGGAGTACGTCTGCCCGGAGAGCGCGACGCTCGGATCCGTCGACACCATCTGGCCGATGTGCTCGGGATTCGGGTGCGAATAGCGGATGCCGTGCTCGTCCGTGACGACGATGTAGGTCACGCTCGACGCGTCGCGGATGAGCTCGGCGATCGGCTGGATGATCTGTTCGGGATGTGCCGTGTCGTACGCGTCGAGGATCGTCGGCAGCGTCGCCACCGACCGGGCCACCGCCGTCATGCGCTCCTGAGAGGCCTCACGGATCTGCGCGTTCTGCGCCGCGAGGGAGACGACGACCGCCGTGACGACGACAGCGAGCACGATGATGGCCTGCAGCACGACGAGTTGCGTGCGGAGCGTCATCGCCTTCACCACGTCGTCATCGTATGTCGTGCGAGTCGCCGTCTGCGCGGGGAGCGGGACCGCAATGACCGAAAGTCGTCGGGCGTGACCGAAACCTCGTCGCGGCCGCGACGGCTCCGTACGCTCGGCAACGCTCGCGGGAATGGTCCCACGGCACGAAGGACTCGAGGAGGAGCCCATGACACAGCACACCACAGCACGACGACGCATCCTCGCACTCGGAGCCGTCGCCGCGACGACTGCGCTGATGGCGGCCTGCGCGGGCGGCGGAGGCGGAGGGGGAGGCGACGGTGCGGTCGACAGCCTCGCTGTCGTCGCGCCAGCGGACCCCGGTGGCGGCTGGGACCAGACGGCGCGGAGCTTCGCGCAAGCCGCGAATGATGAGGGGATCGTGTCGTCCGCTCCCGTGACCAACATCGGCGGTGCCGGCGGGACGGTCGGGCTGGCGTCGCTCGCCACCGAGTCGAATCCGCACACGCTCATGATCACGGGAAGCGTGATGGTCGGCGCCGTCGAGACGAATGCGTCCGCAGACCGCATCGAAGACATGACGCCGATCGCGCGGCTGACGGAGGAGCCCCTCGTGCTCGTCGTCCCCGCCGACAGTCCGT